>NZ_CBDCWL010000001.1:0-12947 GCF_965223285.1 Candidatus Leptofilum sp.
TTCAGAACCGTCAATCCGGGTGTAGCTGCCGGAGTAGATGTTGGCCACGCCCTGGCCGTTGTAGTAATGGGAATTGTGGGTGTTGTCGCTGAAGCAGTCGTGCTCATCCTCGTAGGAGTTGGCTTCCAGGGCGACTTTCATGCGCTCACCAGCCAGCTCACCCAGGGACAGGGAGCCCATGCCAAAAAACATTTTCTGGATGGCCTCGTCCGGCGCTTCGGCGAGCAGCTGGGAGCGGTAGTTGTCTTCCTGTTTCGGTGCCCACTGTGCAACCATCCATTCGAGATCAGTGATCAGCAGATCGGTCGCTGCATCCAGGTAGGCGGCGCGGCGGTCGCAATTGCCATGGGTGCACTCCTCTCCCTGGACGTAGTCCGTCGCAGGGCGTTGTCCGGCGCCGCGATCAAAGCCGTGCAGGTCCTGGCCCCACAGCAGGAATTCAATGGCATGGTACCCGGTGGCCACGTTGGCCTCCGAGCCTCCGATTTCGTTCAGCTCTGCCAGCAGGTCCGGTGTCAGGCTGGAAGCATCGACCGTCGTGCTACCAATATTGATTTCCGTGCTCGCAACAATGTTTGCGGTAGCGCCTTCGTTGCCCAATTCGTACTGGTAGCCGTCTTCTTTGACGTAATCGATCAGGCCTTCGTCCAGCGGCCAGGCATTCAGTTGACCTTCCCAGTCATCAACCACGGCGTTACCAAAGCGGAACACCTCGGTCTGCTGATAGGGCACCCGGGAAGCCAGCCAGGCCTGTTTTGCTTTCTGCAGGTTTTCTTCGGTCGGGCTTTCCAGGAAGGTGTCTACTGCGCTGTCGAGGGACTGCGCGGCGGTCAGTGCGTCTTCAAAGTTTGCATGGGCCAGGTCGGCGTAGTGTTCCACGACATCGGATTTGGTGATGGCTTCTGCTGCCGCCGGCTCTTCGGCTGCCGCGGATGTGGATGCGGTCTCGTCGCCGCTACTGCAGGCTGTCAGCAGCGTCGCGGAGATAGCGAGTGCCACGGGAATGCGTGATGCTTCTGGGAGCAGGGTCATTTCGATGTCCTTTCGCTGTTCATTAAATAAAACGTATTATTGTTCGCATTATAGAGGGCGGGTGGGCGGTTGCAATGAATGTGAGAATGATTTTCAATTTTGTTGGTTGGCTGGGGTTTACTCGGCAGAGGGAGATGATTGGACAGAGAGATCCCGGATTGTTGGAAATGTTTGCCAACGCTGCTCCTGCTGTAGCCTAATGGTACCCCTTTCGTCAGGAGTCTGTAATGCTGAGTTACCTCCACGCGTTTCATGCCGGTAATTTTGCCGATGTTCACAAGCACGCTGCCTTAACGCTTGCGGTCAGGATGATGCAGGCCAAATCGTCTGCTATCGCCTGCTTCGATACTCATGCCGGTAGTGCCAGCTACGATCTTGCGGGAGATAGGGCGCTTAAAACCGGCGAAGCCGCCGACGGGATTCAGAAGGTCTGGCCACGTCGAGCCGAGCTGCATTCCGACGACTGGCAGGCCATCCTGAGCGGGTTGGCCGAGGGGGAGGGAAAGGACGGGCAATTGGCGAGCTATCCGGGGTCGCCGCGCTGGTTCCTCCGTTACCTGCGGGAGCAGGACACCCTGACCGCCTTCGAGCTGCACCCTGCAGAAGGCAAAACCCTGGGGCAGTGGGCTGCCAGGCATTCCCGGGTCAGGGTCTTTCAGGAGGATGGATTAAAGGGGTTGCTTCGCCATCTGCCGCCCAGGCAACCAAGGTTGCTGGTGCTGACGGATCCTTCATACGAGATCAAAAGCGACTATGAAGCGGTGGCGAACACCTTGGCGCGAGCGTGGCAGAAATGCCGTCATGGGGTGTATCTGATCTGGTATCCGATTCTGGCGGGTTTCCCCCACAAGCGGTTAAAGGATGCGGTGTCTGAGGGGCCCGTACGCAAGGTGCTGTGCAGCGAAGTTGCGCTTAACCGGGCGCCGCAACGAGGAATGTCCGGGTCCGGAGTGCTGGTGGTGAACCCGCCCTGGGGATTCGACACCCGGCTTGCGGAGATGATGGATGCGGTTGCCGGTGATCGCTGTCTGGGCCTGTCATTGAACAGCAGCTGGCTGGTGCCTGAATAGCGCTATTGGGCTGTCGTGTCCGTTGCCGGTATTGCGGACTCTTTTGTGCGGACCATTGTCAGGAGTTGGTCCAGAATGTCTGCTCCACGCTCACCAGCCATCCTTATATAGGCCTCGCGGGCTGGCCGGCTGGCCTCACGGAAGCGGTTCCGCTCCTCCTCGGTCAATTCAACTACACGGATGCTGCTGTTTTCCGTGATGGTATTGAGGCGGCTTGCATTGAGCTCAGCCTGTACCTCGTAAGCCAGCGGTGCAACCTCATCCATAGCATCTTCCAGCCAGAGTTTCTGGTCTTCCGGAAGGGCGTCAAACCACGACGTATTGGAAACCACGGAGGTGACAAACTGGGCGGGGCTGGCAAACGTCATCACACCCTGGACCTCGTAGAATCCCATCTCTTCAATGGCGAAAACAGGGTTGGCCTGGCCGTCAATGCGGCGTAACTGAAGGTCGCTGTAGACCTGCGAAAAAGGGACCTGGCTGGTCGTTGCGCCATAGGTTTTGTAGGTCTCTTCAGCGATGTCCGACGTCATGGTTCGGATGGTGAGTCCGTCGAAATCCGCAGGGCTTCGCAACGGCTTATTGGCGGTCCACACCATCCAGCCCTCGGGTACGAAACCGTGAAGCTTGAGACCCTGCTCCTCGTAAGGCTCGTGGAAGAGCTGCTCCAAATCATCGCTGGCGAGCACGCGACGATTTACGTCGTCGTCATCAGACAACAGATAGTGGAGGGTGAACACGCCCACCTCGGGAATAACGTTAGCCAGGTGGCCGGGGGAAGCGAAAGCGAGATGGACTGAACCTTCCTGAACCAGATCCGTCAGTTGGAGTGGACGTGCCAATAGAGCCATAGGGAAAAATATCAACAAGGATGTTGCCATCGGATATGCGTTCGATGCGGTCTTTGAACTCAAGGGCGTAACGATGCTGTACGCTGCCTTCAATTTCCTCAAGGGCAAAGCGCCAGGTTACGGGGTAGGACGGCTTCTTATCATCGTCGCCACTCGACACCGGTGCCGGGCTTTCCGAACATCCTGCCAAGACAAGCATAACCGTCAAGAGCAATGGGGTTAGCCCGCGGCAGAATCTTCGCATGGTTTGTCTCCATTGGTCTCTACAAAATCATGCCGACAAGATACCACAATCAACGTTGATTATGGCCATCGCGACCTCGTTTGCAGAATCAAAAAGGCCCTGCAATAGCAGGGCCTGAAGCAACCAATGTGGGAAACGGCTTACATCAGTGCATCAACACGATTCCGAACCTGAGGTTCACTGTTGTAAGCGGTAGCGATGGAGTTGTAGGTGGGGATATCCATGCCCGAATCCTCAATCACTGTCACCATCTCATCGTTGGCTTCCATCTGCAGTTCCTGGGCCTTTTTCTGGGAATCAGCCGCTTCGATTTTCTCCATGTACTCATCGCGGATATTGTTGATGCCTTCCTGGGCCTCAACGAATTGCTTCAGTTCCGCGTCGGTAAAGTTGGTTTTCTGGGTGCCGGCTGAGGCGGGATCACTGTATCCGCCGTTGGGGTTGGTGGCTTCCGGGCTTTGCTGATTTTCCTGCGCCAGTGCGGGGCCCGCTGCCAGCAGTGCCAGGGATGCGGTCAGTGAGATGAGAAGTTTGTTCATGGCGTTCTCCTTTTGCGTTGAAGGGACTGCACGGTGTTCTCGAATGCAGTCTGACGTTGAAAGGAATGCGATTCCTCGAACGTTGGTGTGGTCTAATCAAGCTCTGTGCCAGCTTTTTTATTTCTATAAAAATCAATAAAAACAGTATCTTGTTGGTTGTTTGGTGTTACCGTTGCGTAATGTGCATTGTGGCTAAATGTCACATGTGGCATACCTGTGTGACACTTTGTCGGAGCGCACTATGAAAACGCCTGTATCAAGAGCGCGGGACATGTTTCGATCGCTGCGCCTGACCTTGGTGCTGAGCATGGTCGTACCGTTGATGATATTCAGCGGGGTTGCCATCTATGCAGGGCTCGGTGCGGTTGAACGTAACCTGAACGACCGTTTGCGGGAGGATCTGGAGCTTGTGGCCCGGGCGGTCAGTGGTCCTCTGTCCCAGGCCATGTCCGATGGCGATGAAATTGTTCTGGGGGAGTCGCTGAAATCCATCTTCCGTATCGGCCGGGTTTTCGGTGCCTCGGTGTTTGATGAAGACGGGCAGCAGATCGCCAGCCTCGGTGTTGCGGACAGTGATGTTACGCGGAGCGACAGTGCCGAACGAGCGATCGCCAGCGGCAAGCTGGACGGCGCATTTCGCAGGGTCGACGGGGTGTCGGTGTTCTCGCAATTCACGCCGCTGGTTGCCCCGGACGGTCGGATTCAGGGGTTGCTTCAGGTAACCCGCAAGCGTAGCGATTTTCATGAGTTGGTGGCGTCGAGCCGGATCTGGGCAGTGAGTATCTGGTCAGTGGTGTCGTTGATGGTCATTCTGGTGGTTGGTCCTGGGGCATTACGGTGCCGTCGGTCGCCATGTCAGCCGGCTGTTGGAATTGATGGAACGGATGGCACCCGGCCGTTGGCAGATTGATGGGCCTCCTGCGGGGCCGAGGGAACTGAGGCAGATCCACGAAGGGTTGCAGGACATGGGCGCCCGTATGGCGATTGCGGAAAATGAAATCCGGGAGAGCGTTGAACGCGAGCGGGAACTGTCTGAGCAGCTGAAGTATCAGGAGAAGGTCGCCATGATCGGGCGGGTTGCCGGTGGCGTTGCCCATGAGCTGGGTGCGCCACTGAATGTCATCCAGGGTCGCGCCAATATCCTTGGGCGGGGAGAGCTGGCGGACAGTGACCGACGACACCTGAAGGATATCGAACATCAGGTCGAGCGGATGACGTTGATTATCCAGCAACTGCTTGACTGTTTTCGTCATGTGCCAGACTCCCGCCGGGAAACTGATCTGGCGGCCACCGTTCGCGAACTGACCGCGCGCGCCTGCGACGAGCCCAAGTGCCATGGCGTTGAGATCTGTACCGATATCCCAGAGGCCAGTGCCGGCGTTCTGGCCGAGCCAACCCGCCTCGAAATGGCCTGCCTAAACCTTGTCCGCAACGCGTGCCAAGCGGCCCGCTCGCAGGTGATCGTGTCTGTTATTCCCCTCGACGGACACTGGGAGTTGCGGGTGGATGATGACGGCCCGGGCATCGATGATTCGTTGCGGGAACGGATTTTCGAGCCTTTTTTCAGTACCCGTGCGGCGGGTGAGGGAACCGGTCTGGGGCTTGCGGTGGTCGGCAGTGTGATCAAGGAGCATGGTGGTCGGATTGAGGTTGGCACGAACGCGGACGGCGGGTGCCGGATGTCAACGTTCTGGCCGGTGTATGAGAAACGCGTGGAGTCGACGGAGGCCCATCATGAAAGCTAGGCCCGCTTCGATCATGCTGGTGGAAGACGACGCCAGTTTGCGGACGCTTCTGTCAGAGGAGCTTGAGGTGGATGGTTATGCGGTACGCAGTGCGGCAACCGTTGAGGAAGGTTGCAATGGCTTGCGGGAATGGCGCCCGGACCTGATTGTGTCGGACCTTCGATTGCCGGATGGCGACGGCCTGGCAATACTGCGGCAACTGCAGGCCGAAAGCCACTCTGTGCCCTTTGTCATCATCACTGCCTTCGGCACGGTTGATCAGGCGGTAGAGGCGCTTAAGGCCGGTGCCGATGATTTTCTCACCAAACCACTGTCCACCGACCATCTTCGCCTGAAGATCAAACGCCTGCTGGCCCATGCGGCGGTGACCAGTGAACTCGCACGTTACAAATCCCAGAGTGAAAGCGACAGTGCGCTGGGGCTGGTGGGCGAGAGCCGGGCGATGGAGCGGTTGAGGAACGAAATACGACAGGTGGCTCGTAGCCAGGCGGCCGTCCTGGTGAGTGGCGAGAGTGGCACCGGCAAGGAACTGGTTGCCAGGGCCATTCACGACGAGAGCGAGCGTCGCCAGGGACCGTTTATACCGGTCAACTGCGCGGGCATACCCCATGAGCTGATGGAAAGCGAGTTTTTCGGCCACGAAGCCGGTGCGTTTACCGGCGCAAAATCCGCCCGCAGGGGGCTGTTTGCCGAAGCGGACGGAGGCACGCTGCTGCTGGACGAAATTGGCGAGATGCCGCTCGCTCTTCAGGCGAAATTATTGCGTGTGCTGCAGGAAGGCACGATCAAGCCGGTGGGTTCTGACCGCGAAGAGGCCGTCAATGTGCGTGTTATTGCGGCTACCCATCAGGACCTGGTCAAGGCCGTTGAGCAGGGTGGCTTCCGCGAGGACCTTTACTATCGCCTGGAAACCCTGACCTTGATGGTGCCGCCATTAAGGGAACGGGATGACGATGTGGATCTGCTTGCCATGCATTTCCTGCGGGATTCCGCCCGGCGTCACCAGCGCGGATTCCTGCAACTGGGCGAAGTGGCTGCGCGAATGTTGGCGGATTACCCGTTTCCCGGCAACGTCAGGGAACTGGCCAGCGCGATTGAACGGGCGGTGACCTTCTGCGACGGTGATGTGGTGTTGCCGGAACATCTGCCGGCTCGTATCCGCAAGCGCCAGACAGAGTCTGCTGAGGGCCGGCCGGTACTGCCGTCCGGAAACCTGGCGGATTGGCCCACGCTGGAGCAGGTCCAGCAGGACTATGTGGTGCGCGTTATTGATGCGGTTGAGGGTAATAAACGCCGTGCGGCCCAGATACTCGGGGTAAACCGTCGTACGCTCTATCGCTGGCTTGACGCGGAAAAGGACACTGCTTATGACTAACCAGAAACAGGCCATGCTATACGGCCTTGGAACCGTATTGCTCTGGTCAACGGTGGCTACCGCATTCAAGTTGTCATTGCGGGAATTGACCCCGGTCCAGATGCTGGTGGTCGCCTGTTCCGCGTCGGTCATAGTGATGGCGCTTATTCTGGTCGCACAACGGCGATGGCACCTGGTCTTTGAACTGTCGCGTCGCCAGTATCTGCAGTCTTTCGGTATGGGGCTTATCAACCCCTGTCTTTATTACTTCCTGTTGTTTGGTGCGTTTGACCGGCTGCCTGCCCAGGAGGCGCAACCTCTGAATTACACCTGGGCGCTGGTGCTGGCCTATCTGTCGGTGCCCTTTCTGGGGCAGAGGCTGCGACGTGCCGATATCATCGCCGGGTTGATTTGCTATAGCGGGGTCGTCGTTATCGCAACCCGTGGCGACGTGTTGTCGCTGACGTTCTCCGACCCTCTTGGTGTGGGCCTGGCTATCGGCAGTACCCTGGTCTGGGCGTCCTACTGGATTATCGCGACTCGGGATACCCGGGATCCGGTGGTCGGTCTGTTCCTGAATTTTCTCTGCGGTCTTCCGGTGATCGTGGTGATTTGCGGGGTCACGGATGGTTTCGATTTCAGCCCCACAACGGGCCTGTTGGCGGCCACCTACGTTGGCGTGTTCGAAATGGGAATTGCCTTTGTGCTCTGGTCCTACGCCATGAAAAAGGCTGAAAACACCGCCAGGGTCAGCAACCTCATCTTTATCTCACCGTTCCTGTCGTTGGTGTTCATCTATTTCATTCTGGGGGAGATCATTCTGCCATCCACCTACGTTGGTCTGGTGTTGATCGTTGCGGGGCTGTGGATTCAGCAACGTAAAACCCGGGAGGCAATGGAGAGGGCTTCATCGGTATGAGTCGGTGGTTCATCTACATGGTACGGACCGCCAAAGGAGCTCTCTACACGGGGATCACAACCGATGTAGCGCGGCGCTTTGCCGAACACCAGGCAGGTGCTCCAAAAGGGGCCCGTAGCCTGTGGGGCAAAGGTCCCCTTGAGCTCGCATTCTCCGCCGAGACGACGGACAGGGCGACGGCTTCGAAACTTGAGTGGCAGATCAAACAATGGCCGCGCAGGCAGAAGGAAGCGCTGATTCGTGGGGATGTTGTCCTCCCGGTCAGCTCGCCAGATGCTGGTGAATAAACGCTCCAGCGGTCTGCAGGGCCTCGGTGGCCCGGTCCAGCTGCCCCGCGTGGACCTGGAAAACGTGCCAGAGGCCGTTATAGATTTCCAGACGTGTATCGACACTGTCACGGCTGGCCGCATCCGCCAGGCGCCGGGCATCGTTCAGCAGGATTTCCTGGCTGCCCACTTGAATCAGCAACGGTGGAAGGCCGGAAAAGTCGCCAAATACGGGTGAAACGAGAGGCTCGGACGGCGGAGTGTTGCCGCAGTACAGGCGTGCGGACTTGTCGATCCATGGTTTTTGCAGGACTGGCTCGCATTCAGGCGAATAGAGGTGCTGGTGGGAAAGATCCGTCCAGGGCGACAGCACCATCAGCGAGGAGGGCAAGGGCAGGCCTTTGTCGCGCAGGCGCATGGCCAGGGCTACGGCGAGTCCGCCGCCGGCTGAGTCGCCCGCCAGGCAAAGGGTTGCAGGCGGATGCCCTTCGTCCAGCAAAGCGCGGTAAACCGTTTCGGCATCGTCCAGTGCTGCGGGGAAGGGGTTCTCCGGTGCCAGTCGGTAGTCAGGAGTAACCACCATCGCACCGCTGAATTTCGACAGGTGGCCGGTTATTCCCTTGTGCGTTTTTGGCGAGCCGATGATGTAACCACCGCCATGGAAATACAGTATGACCCCATGGGGGTTGTCGCTGTGACAGGCCCGGGTGATCGAAAGCCCTTCTGCCTGGATGTCTTCAAACCGGGTGCCACGTGGCGGAATCGATGTCAGGTAGGCCTTGCTGATCAAACGGCGTTGCAGGGCAATGGGAATCGCGGGGTGCAGCAGGGGACGAACGAGTCGGTTCATGGTCTGGCGCAGGCCGGCTTCCAGGGCGGTTTGTATCATCGGCAACTCCGGGGTTGTGGTGTGCTAATCTAAGCACCAAGCTTAGTGCAGACACACTGCGATTTTCATACCCATTCATGACAGGCGTTTAACTCTACGTGTACTGGAAAACAGATACCATAGAAATTCCGAACTGGGACAGGGCGTCGTTACTTGAACGAATGTCGCCCTTCGAGCCTGAAAGCCAGGAACAACTCAGCGAGGATATGGTGGCCTACTGCCGGTTCTACGGCCTCGATCTCTGGGTGGAACACCCGGAGGTCAGCTATCGCCAGGGTTATGTGATGGCGGACCGGCACCAGGTGATGGTCCACTATTTTCGCCTCCCGGATCAACGCAAGCCCCGGGGCACGGTGTTTATCCTGCATGGCTACTTTGACCATGTAGGGTTATACAGCCAGTTGATCGACCGTTGCCTGGGGGCGGGCTTTGATGTACTTGCCTATGATCAGCCCGGGCACGGGCTGTCCAGTGGCACACCGGCGGCGATTGGTAGTTTTCTCGAGTATCAGGCCGTGCTGACGGATGTCATGGCCAGTGTAAGGCGTCACGTGCGGGAGCCCTGGTATGCGGTCGGGCAGAGCACCGGCGGGGCTATCCTGATTGACTACCTGTTGACCAACCATCACGACCGGGAAACTTCGGATTTTCGCAGGGTGGTACTGCTGGCACCGTTGATCAGGCCGATGGGTTGGCTGGGGGCCAAAGTTCTGCACAGCCTGGTAAAGCCCTTTATATCGCGATGGCGACGGGCGTTTGGGGCCAACAGTGGAAACTCGCGTTTCCTGAAGTTCCTCAGGGACTACGATCCGCTACAGGCCAGAGCCGTACATGTGGACTGGGTTTCTGCATTACGGCAGTGGGTACCGCATATTGAGTCCGCCCGCCCGGTCGATTTTCCCATTACCGTGGTGCAGGGGGAAAAGGACCTGACGGTAGACTGGCAGCACAATCTGCGGATTATCCGCAATAAATTTTCCTCCGTGGAGGAACTCCGGATACCGGATGGGCGTCATCATCTTGTAAATGAAGCCCAGGATTTACAGGCAACCGTATTCAATACCATTGTGGATACGTTTGAAAACGACCATGACGGGTCTCTGTCTGAGGCCAGTTAAGGAAAGCCAATGGCGGCACCATGCCGCGAACAGTCATACCTTGGAAAGACTTTGGAGAATGCCGTGAAGAAAACGATTGTAGCTTTTGCCGTCGCCACCGTGGGTCTTGGCGGCTGTATGACATACGATCCTTACACCGGTGAGGAGAAAACCTCTAGCGCCACGAAAGGCAGCATTATCGGGGCCATCGGTGGTGCCGCTGTTGGCGCTGCAACCTCCAGCAGCAGTGACCGTGGCAAAGGCGCACTGATTGGTGCCGCGTCCGGTGCGGCCATCGGTGGTGGTATCGGTTACTACATGGATAAGCAGGAAGCGCAGTTGCGCCGCAAGCTCGAGGGTTCCGGTGTTCGCGTTGTGCGCAATGGCGACGAAATTGAACTGGTCATGCCGGGCAACATCACCTTCGACGTCAACCAGTCCTCCATAAAGCCGTCTTTCAGCAACACGCTGGAATCCGTGGCGCTGGTGCTGAAGGAGTTTGACAAGACCATTATTCAGATCGAAGGCCATACCGATAGCACTGGCTCACGGGATTACAACCAGTTGTTGAGTGAGCGCCGCGCTGGGTCAGTAAGGGACTTCCTTTTGAATCAGGGTATCGAACCCAAGAGGACACGGGCGACGGGTTACGGCCCGCGCTACCCGATTGCCTCCAACGACACCGAGAGCGGACGCGAGCAAAATCGCCGCGTTGAGCTGACACTGGTGCCAATGCAGTAATAAGAAAGCCCGGTGCCGCACTTTCGGTGGCACCGGGCTTTTTGTCGTAGCGAGGAAGGCAGTCCTTACTTATTGCCCCCGGGAAGCCACTCGTCAATCCTTGCCTTCAGATCCCGCAACTGATCTTCCCCTGAATCCCGGATTTCCGATATCTTCTTGCGTGCTTCTTCGACGTGTTCCTCCAGCGCCTGAATGCGCTCGGAGAAATCTTTCTGGATTTCAGCCTCTGCCTGGTCGTCCTGGGCTTTTGCCATCCTTTCTTCAGCATCGGCCTGCAGGCTCTGGATCTGTTTGCTCCAGTACTCGGTCTGGGTTTCCAGTTTTTTCTGCAATGACTCCTTCAGTGACATGAGATGCTCCTTGGAGTGAATGTTGGATGCAATGTTAAAGCGTTCACTTCCATCATGGCTGCATCTGATGACATCTCAAGGTCAAACGTCGTAAAAGCGGATTAATAAGAGGTCATGTGCCGGAGTTGGCCCGTTTGGCCATAAAAAAGCCGGGACCTGTTGGCCCCGGCTTTTCCCGGTGCTGAAATACGGTCTGGATCAGAACAGAACGCGGCAGCGGATGGTACCTTTGACTTTCAGCAGTTTCTCCAGTGCCAGCTCGCCGTACTCCTTGTCGACGTCGATCACCACGTAACCAATGTCTTCCTTGGTTTGCAGGTACTGGCCACAGATGTTGATGCCGTTTTCCGAGAACACCTGGTTTATTTCCGACATCACGCCCGGCACGTTTTCGTGGATGTGCAGCAGGCGGTGCTGGTTCGGATGTGAGGGCAGGGCCACTTCCGGGAAGTTCACGGATGAAACAGACGTGCCGTTGTCGCTGTACATGGCCAGCTTTTCTGCCACTTCGCGACCAATGTTTTCCTGGGCCTCGATGGTAGAGCCACCGACGTGCGGAGTCAGGATCACGTTGTCGAACTCGCGCAGCGGGGAAATGAACTCTTCGTTGTTGGACTTGGGCTCAACGGGGAAGACATCAATGGCGGCACCCAGGAGCTTACCACTGCCCAGGGCATCGGCCAGGGCGTCAATGTCTACCACTGTGCCCCTGGAGGCGTTCATCAGGATGCTGCCCGGCTTCATCTGGGCAAACTGCTCGGCCTTGAACATGTACTTGGTGGACGGCGTTTCGGGAACGTGCAGGCTGATCACATCACAGGTGTTGAGCAATTCCTGCAGGGTGCCTACCTGGGTGGCGTTGCCGATGGACAGTTTGGACACCACGTCGTAGAAGTACACGTCCATGCCCAGGCCCTCGGCCAGCACACTGAACTGGGTGCCGATGTTGCCATAACCGATGATGCCGAGCTTCTTGCCACGAATTTCGTAGCTGTCCTTGGCGGATTTCAGCCACTCACCACGGTGGGCCTTGGCGTTTTTCTCAGGTACGCCGCGCAGCAAAAGAATCGCCTGGGCCAGAACCAGCTCCGCCACACTGCGGGTGTTGGAGAAAGGTGCGTTGAAAACAGCGATACCGCGACGGGTAGCCGCCTGAAGATCAACCTGGTTGGTGCCAATGCAGAAACAGCCCACCGCTACCAGCTTCTGGGCAGCGTCGAACACCTTCTCGGTCAGCTGGGTGCGTGAGCGGATACCCACGAAATGAGCGTCGGCGATTTTCTCCACCAGCTCGTCTTCGGCCAGCGAATGAGTCAGGAATTCGATGTTGGTATAACCTGCAGCGTTCAGGGTATCAATGGCGGACTGGTGCACGCCTTCCAGCAGCAGGATGCGGATTTTGCTCTTTTCAAGAGACGTATTTGACATGGGCTTGCTTCCGAACCTTTCGTCACATGAAATGACCCGTGAGGACCGCTGTTGGCGGGCGGGCTCACAGAACAGGGGCGGTATGATACCATAAACGCAGATTTTCACAGCGCGTCGGACCACCTGAATCAACTCTGCCTGTCGACGCCCTGATTAACCCTTTGCGAGACCGGACTATCCATGAATCCTGAACAGATCGTTGCCTCCCTTCAAGCCCTGATGGAAGTGGGCCAGACCCCCGGAAAAGTGCTGACTGATGCGGCCGACCTGGACAATTACGGCAAGGACTGGACGAAAATCTATCCACCCAAGCCCGTGGCCATTGTTCTACCCAAGACGACGGAACAGGTGCAGGCGCTGGTGAAATTTGCCAACGAAAACCAGGTGGCTCTGGTGCCCTCCGGCGGGCGCACAGGCCTGAG
>NZ_CBDCWL010000002.1:0-10282 GCF_965223285.1 Candidatus Leptofilum sp.
TAAAGCTCGAATGCTGCCCGTTCGAAGCACTCCTCCTCGGCGCCCTGCCAGTAGGGACTGAGGAGAATTCTGGACCATCTTGCACAAGGGTGCTTTCGGCTTGACCGGGCAGTCCCGATACGCAGCATTTCCAGGGCATCGACTATTGCGGGATGCCGGCCCAGCCTGTCTCCATAAGGCAGATGATATGAATTCGTCGGGCCAGCATCGGCGCCCATTGACCGGGGATCGGCGAAAACCCGGTCAAATGCGGACTTTGCGGTGTCCGAATGGCGGTCCAGCCCGTTCACGACCACGGCAACCCGCCGGCGCCCTGATCCAGCACATCGTGCGCCCATTCCGCCGCAGCCGACAGTTCCTGATCCAGTGTCGGAAAGCTGATGAGGCTGCAGCCTGTAGCCACCCCGGAATTCGTCTGTTGGTCGATGACCTCCACACCGGCAGCGCGAAGCGCTTCGAACAAATCGGCTTCCGCCGCCGTGATTTCGTGAAATCCATCAAGAATGATCTTTCGGGAAAGACGGGTTGACAGTTTGTCGGAGCTCTGTAGGCGTGTGGTCAATTTGAAGATCAATCGCTCGGGAGTCGTCAGACCCATGAGCTCCAGCCGGGCATGCACGCGCTGTATGGCGGAGAAGTATGCTTCGTCCAGCCACGGTGGTCGTGGATCGTTCCACCACTGACCGATGAGTCGATCGGCTTCGCGCGCCTGATGCGCCGCCAGCAGACGCTCCGTCCGCGCGTAGAGTCCATGGACGGTTCCGAGCGCATCGGCCCACAGATCCTGCAGCCTGTAGGGGTCGACCACGCAAGGCGCAGGCCTTCCCTGAAGCAGTTCCATGGTGGTGAAAGTTTCCTCGACCCAGCGACTCAGGATCATGACTTCAGGCTTTACGCGCACACCGCCGTCAGGCCGATCCCTCAGCGCATCGGCCAGGTGGCCTTCCAAACGCCTGGCATTGGGTACCAGCGTCAACGGCTGCCCGGCAGGGTTAGTACAAAGTCGGCTGTCGATGGTTTTACCCCTTCAATCCCGCGGTCAGGAGGACCTTCCGGATTTCGGCCCGGAATCGAAATGTTCATGCCAGTCTAGCAAAGCTCCGCCAGTATCCCCCACCCCATTCTCAGCAGGCGAGAATGACGAACGATTCGTGCTGTTAAAATCAGCCGATGTGCGGAAAAACGGCCGTCTACGACCTGCCCTGGCGAATCGTGTTCGAGTATGCCTCGGCGCTTACCCCTCCTGCGGCTTTCCCGCCGGACGAAGCCAGCAGGGTCAACGTTTCGCCGTCGCGGCTGCGGCGCAAGTCGGAGCCGGATTCAATGGTCTGGGAAACCCTGCCGGTGATCGTTCGAGATGGAAATATTGACACGCCGCAATCGGCGATCTGGCCGTTTATCCCGGTATATTCCGAAGGCAGGCTGCCCATGAACAAGGCCGGCAAATTGATATCGACGGCAAATGCCCGCCTGAGGGAGGAAGGGGAACCGTTTGCCCCCACATTCATGGGCTCCTGGCGTGCCGGCCTCCGTGTCGTCGTCGCCGTCTCCTGGTTTTACGAATTCGACAGCCGGGTGCGACCGCAAATCCCTTACGCGGTGTTCCCCACAGATGCGCCCTGCTGGCTGATGGCGGGCCTCGCCCGACGCACCCGAATGCCCGACGGGTCAAAACAGTGGACGGTGGCGGTTATTACCGTCAACCCGAATGAGGTACTCAGGTCCGTGGGCCATCATCGCAGTCCTGCCTTGCTGCGGGATGGCGACGAAGCCCACAGCTGGCTTCACGGTGAACCGGATGAGGCGCGGGCGCTTTTGCGCCCGCATGAAAACGAGGTTATGGGCGTCGAAGCCATGCCGATGAATATCAAGATACCCGGCAATCAGGAGATCGACTTACCGGAAGTCCTGCGCCGCCGTAGCGCCGCCGGCGCCAGGCCTTAACTACCAACCCCAGGGGGTCTTTACATTGGTCACCTTGAGTCGGGCGTTTTCGGATCGGGGCCCACCCCTTTGTGCCGCCGTTGACCGGGATCTGCCAAATCCGGGTCGCAATTGCGATGGACCGGGGGCGGACGCCCGACGACCGTCGGTATCGTCTTCCGACGCGTAGTGGACCTCACGCATGGCCAGTGACTCGTCCCTGAAACCGTAACGATCTTCAACCATGCGTTTCAAACTGTCCTGGCACTTCTTGCGATAGCCCCGGTCACTGACCAACTGTTTTTCCCTGCGCATGCTGTGCGCAAGTGAATGAATAATCTGCCCGATATCGGGGGACCTCCTGCCACCCCAACCCCACGGCATGGGGATATCGCGATCGGCAAGCTTGCCAATATTGCGGGTCGGTTCGATGAATTGCTTCGTGCTGCCGGCTCTTGAAAACGCTCCAGTTGCCGTCGCCTGATCCCCATCGCGGGTTCCGCGCAATGCATCCATTCTGGACTGCCGCTTCGCACGAACGCGGGCCATCCGCTTTCTCCGGCTCCAGGCGGAATGCGGCTTGGTCATTGCCCAGGCGATGATCAATGCGATCAAGCCTAGACCCAATATCGCGGTGATGACATACGAAATGTACACCTCAACGCCCCCCAACAAGGTTCGCGTATCATTCCGGTTGAATGAGCGAACCGAAGCGTCAACCGGCCGGCGAGCCAGGCTGGCGCCAAACCCAGACGTTCCATTCCATGTGATCCCTGTCAGCAATCCCGGCAGCATGCCCTGCCAGCCGGGGCGGGTTGTGGAAACCCGTATGCACCTTGGTCCGGTGCGTATTTCACATCTAAACACAATGTACTATTCGCGGCATGTATCGAAAGTCATGGTTTGACCGGGATTTTATATAATATTCTACTTTAAAATATTTCCATATATATCTGTTTGTAAAGTTTTATATTGATGTAGAAATTAATCGACTTCAAGTGCAATATGGACGAATGCTTACACGTCTCACCATCGGCCTGTTATTAACGATTCCATTACTTTGCCTGCCGAAGGACGCTTGCAGCGGTGAAGTGGCGGACCGATACCTCGCCATGGCGATGCAGGGAAACCTGTCGAACGCCAGGTCCCTGTTTGCTACGGCCGGACACCTTGACCTTGTGGATCGGCAGCTGTTCGAAAACTTCGAACGTCGTTTTCCCACCGGGTCCGATGACGTTGAACCCTCGCGCCACCGGTCGGGCGATACCCCCTTCGAGGACGAAATGATCCGACTGTATGAGCACTATTGGCGCCGCAGCCTGCTTGGCCAATGGAACCCGGACACTGGAGATCAATGGCTCAGGCAAAGGGTATCGGGCCTCGTTGCCCGGCGCTATCCCCACATACCCATCACGGGGCACCAGGACATTCTGGGCCTTGCTGCGTCAAAACTGTCTGATTCCGGCCTCTACGCCAGTGTTACACGGACAGGAGCATTGCAGGACCTGCTGGTCTGGCGGACGGAGGAACGAAAGGAGTTCTCCGTGGAATTGACGGACGGCGGCATGGCATTGACCACCGTCATGATCGATGACCTCGAAAGTCAGGGATGGCGGGACTTCGCCACATTCGGTGCGGCACCGACAGCCGGCTGGGCGGACCGGGATACGGTTTATTGCATTTGCTGGTCCTACCAAACCGGATCGGAGCGATTTCGCGTCAGCTTTCTAAAGCACGAAGCCCGCCATGTGCGGGACTACAGCCTGTACCCGGATCTCAGCGCCGTTAAATTGGAATTCCGCGCGAAACTGACTGAACTGGCATATGCCCAATCCACCATGCCCAATCTGATCGCGGGCTTTCGAAGCAATGCGGCGGACGACGTCGATTCACCGCATAGTCGGGCCAACCTGCAGGTCATGCAGGCGCTGGCGCTGGAGTTGAATCTGCCCTTGCAGGCGAGGGCGCAGGAGCTCGACCCCTGGCCCGTCGTTCGCCACTATGACATCAATAGCGCTGCCAGGAGAATTCTTCAGCGTGACTCACAACAGCTTATGGACAACGTGCGCCCGTAGTTCGAGCCACCCTGCCCAAACCGCAAACAGCATCGAGACGACCAGACCCGCACACAGCACCAGCCAGTTCTGAACCACCGATGTCGCCAGGCTGACCTCGGACGCCCACCACCAGCGTGTCAACACGAAGCCCAGCGCGGCAGCCACCGCATGACTGGTCACTTGCATCAGCGTCACTCGCGCGAACACTCGTCGTGATTTTTCCCCTTCTCCCGAATCATGGGCATCGACGATTCCAGGCATCAGGAACAGGGTCGCGAATGGGAGCCAGAACACCATGACCAGCCCCATCACGAATGCGCCGAGGCTTTTCAGGCCGATGAGCACGGACAGGATGGTGAGTCCGGCCGAGGTCCGCCCTTCATCAATGGCCCGACGATACGCCTTCAATGGCGCCGACGTTTCCATGGCTTCGATCTTACGGTCGTAAATCTGTTGGGCGAGCCGGCGCGTAAACGCAAAACCGGGACCGAATCTCCAGCCGACCCATACCGCCAGCAGACAAGCCAGTTCGAGCCACAAGAGCACCTCGAGAAACTGTTGCCGAAAATGGGTCGCCACCAGTTTCGAGTCATCAATATCGGTGGCGAGTATGGCGCGCTCCAGCACTTGCCCACCCTTGATCACATGGGTGATGCGCTGCACATTTCGAATGGTCTCAAGCGGATCGGCATCGAGCGCGACGATGTCAGCCAGTTTTCCGGGCTCGATCGAACCCAATTGCGCCGATACACCCATCACATCCGCCGCATTGATGGTCGCAGCCTGAAGCAATGCGCCGGGCGGCAGACCCACATCCTCGAGCATTTGCAATTCAACATGCATGGCCACTCCGTGTGGCGTACCGATGTGGCTGGCATCGGAACCGATGATGAACCGGGCTCCGGCATCGTGCAGGCGGCGCACGCTGTCAGCCACCGCGTCCCTGGCATTCCCCAAAGCGAACTTCAGACCCAGATTGGCCACCAGCATCGTGGCGCTGCTCCGAAATCCACTGGCGTAATCGGCGTAATCTTCGTAGACCTCCGGGTCTCCGCAGGAGCGCTCGATGTCATTCAGGACCAGCCGTTCCGACAGCACGTCCATCATCCTCGGAAACACGGAAATGGTCGGTGCAATGACGATGTCGCGCTCGATAATGTCATCAATAAAGCCATCGCTGACGGGTTGATCAAACGGCAGGTGCGCGAACACGTCCATGCCGGTGTCGATCAGCGCTTCCGCCTCTTCCCGCATCATGATGTGGGTCAGGACGGGCATTCCCAGCTCGTGCGCCTCGGCCGTGGCAGCTGCCAGAACCGGAGCAAACTCGGCTGGCGTAAATGTGGTGGTGGAACCCAACGAGGCGCCGATGAATCCCAGCTTGATGGCGTCGGCCCCCAAAGCGGCAAAATGCCGCACCTTTGCGCGAATTTCCTCTTCGGTATCTGCGGCGAACACGGCGTCGGCGCCATCGAAAATCCACTCGAATCCACTGTTGCCGATGGGCCCGCCCGCAATGAGGATTCGGGGGGCGATGTCGAGCGTCCGGGCCAATTCACGGGCGCCGAATTCGATGTGTTCCGGTCCGCCGAGTGACACGACCGTGGTGACGCCGCTGCACAGGTATCGGCTCAGGGTAAATGCCGTACGCTGCTTGAGCCAGGCGACATCCTCCTCTTCTGAAAGCCCCGGATCGAGGGAGCGCATCATCGCGTCCATGGCCATCTTGCCACTTTCCATGAAATGAACATGGGTATCGATCATGCCGGGAATCAGCCACTTGCCCGAGAAATCGATTACCCGTGCCTCGGTGGGAACCGTCACACTGGCGGCATCACCCACGGCCACCACTTGCCCATCGACGATCACGATCACGGTTCCCGGAAGGTTTTCGCCCTGATTGACGTCTACCAGGGTGCCTCCTACCAGTGCTGTCGTCTCGGCCGCGACCGGACTGCACGCGAAGAACAGGATCAACAGCCAGCCGAGCAGTGACAAACGCAGCATCTGTTTCGCCCTCATTGCAGGACGCCTCGAGGATCGTCTTGGAGCCACTGCTCGAATCGCTTCAGACCCTCGCCGAACATATCCCGTCCGAATCCGAATCGCACGTGTTGATCGTCGCTGCCCAGGGTTGCGGCCGGGTGAATGAGAACACCCGCATCCTCAGCCACCATCGGCACCAGCGCGGAAACGGAGGGAACGTTGAACCCAACCAACGCCGTGGAACCGGCGACAGGTCGCCGCCAATCGAACAGGTGGGGCCATCGCTCGAAAAAGGCGTCTGCCAATTCGAGATTGGCCGTTATCCGCCGGATATTCCTGTCTCGCAGTGTATCGAGAACCTCCAGCGCCGTGAGAGCAAGGAACTCGGTTGGGGCTGGAGGGCAGATGCTGGTGTAGAACTTCCAGTTGATCAGTGACGCGCGCAGTTGCTCGTCCCGAACCACGAGCCAGCCGCACCGAAGTCCCGGCAGACCGTGGGTCTTCGACAGTCCCGAAAGCACCACGGCACGCTCGCTCAGATCCGCCGCAGAAGGAACGGGCTCAACACCAGGCTGCACGAGCCCGAAGTACATTTCATCGTAAAAGAGGTAGATTCCACGTTCTTCGATGATCTGGACCAGATCTGCCTGGAATTGTCGCGTGGGCAGAAAACCGGTCGGGTTGTGCGGAAAATTGACCACGACCAGCCTTGTTCGGGGAGTCAACAACGCCCTCAGGGCATCCAGACTTAACGTCCACTGCCCGTCCGTGGGCGAGAAATGCCATCGCTTGACGTTGGACGCACCCACGATATGTTCGAAGAGGTTGATCAACGCGTCGTAGGCCGGCGTCAGCACCACCACTTCGTCACCGGGTTGAAGCATGGCCTGGGCGGCGATGTAGATGCCTTCGATGGGCGAACCGAGTACCACCACATCATCCGGAACGACGCCCGCGGCGTGCGTCCGCGCGATGGCGGATCGTAATTCGGGATTGCCTTGCGATTCGGTATAACCCAGGTGCAATGCCCCCAGGCCTTCCAGTGACTTGCCCGCCAGATCGAGCAAAGCCCTGACGGTCATGGTTTCACAGTCAGAACTGCACAACAGATAGGGGGTGTTGAACTCGTACCGGGCAAAGAAATGCTCGGTTTCAAAGGCCTGGATTTGCATGGCGCGGGCGAACTCCCGATAAAGACGATCTTCGGGAACGCATTATCGCAGATCGTCACGGCAAAAATGTTCGACCTGGATGACTGAAGCATCCAGCACCCAAAACATGCTGGCTGTTACGAAAGTATCACGCAAGACAAAGCCTGACCTGAAATCTCAGGCCAGGCAGTCAGTCGGCAATCGCTGGCTTACAAGCCTTCCGGCAAACCGGATTCGCTTTCAGCGTTTTCGTCGCACACTTCATCACCGCACAACATGACGGCGAATTCCGTGCCACGAACGCCCATCAGCGCCACCGGGGTTCGGACCTTGTAGCTCTCGGGATTGGATTTGGCCATGGCACCGGTGATGATGCGAAGACCGCCTTCCACAAGATTCAGCGTACCTTCATCGTCTTCGTTGTTGTTGTAGACATATTCTTCAACAACAACCGATGAATTCGGCCGAACGGTAACTTTGGCGCCATCAATGAACTGAAGAACGGCAAAGCTCTTGTCCCCTGTCGTAATCCTGTCGTCGACATAAATCTGGTCGCCCTGGCTCAGGGTTCTGACCTGGCCGCCACCAAATGCCGAAACGGCTCCACGAGAAGCCACGACGATTCCGCTGCTTTCAGCGGCAAATACCTGAACCGAAGACAACGCCACCGCCAACGCGATAGCAGCCAGTCCAAGCTTTTTCCCCATTTTTACGATGAACATTGAAGAGTTCCCTCCTGTTTCGCGTACTCAGTATACACCTCGTACCGCAAAAAATTAAATAAACGCATCGATAGACGCACCCGATTACCGTCCGAACGGTTTACACGGACGTCACCGAAGGGCTTTATTTGGCCAAGTGGGTGAATACACCATCCCAGTCATCGCCCGGCGGGTTGTCATGGAAATGCTGGGTGCGCTCGTAATAGAGCTTCGACAACACCGAAAACCGGTCGTGTTCGTGAAATTTCTCGAACATGGACGCAGCGTCTTTCCAGTTCTGCTCCCGGTACAGTTTCACCACGTTACGAAATTCCATGCACCGGTCCAGATGCTCCTGGTCGAGTTCCTCGTGCAGGCCTATCGCTTCGAAAATGGTGACCGGTTCGACTTTGCCCTTGACGCGAACCTTGTCCAGTTCGTGATAGAAGAATTCGGGTGCCTTTGCGGCCGTTTCCTCGCTGACGATGATGCCCACACCATAAACCTTCGTCAGGCCTTCCAGCCGCGAGCCGAGGTTCACCGAATCACCCAGCACGGTATATGCACGGCGGAATTCCGAACCCATGTTTCCGACACTCATGAATCCGGTATTGATCCCGACACCGATATGGATTTCCGGGAAATTCTCCTCGCGGAACCGTTTGTTCATAGCGGTTAACGCTTCGAGCATATGAAGCCCGGCCAGGACCGCATGATAGGCATGCCGGTCGTCTTCGATGGGCGCACCCCAGAACGCCATGATGGCATCGCCGATGTACTTGTCGATCGTGCCCCTGGCTTCGTGGACGACTTTCGTCATCGGCGTCAGGTACTGGTTCATCAGCTCTGACAGCTCCACGGGTTCCAGACCTTCCGAGAGGGACGTAAATCCTCGAATGTCACTGAACAGCACCGACATCTCGCGCTTTTCACTGGCCAGGGAATAGTGCTGGGGATCATGGGCCATTTCGCGGACCAGATCCGGCGGCACATACTGCCCGAAAAGACTGTTCATCTGGGAGCGAGTGCGCGACTCGAATACATAGCCGAAAACCATGTTGATCAGGAAGATGCCGAACAGCGTGGCGATGGTGGCGGCAAGGGGCAGGACGTGGCGCTCAACCTCCCACAGGTAGAAGTTGAATGCCAGGGCGGCCGCCATCAGTCCGAAGACCGATACGGTCGACCAGATTGGTGACAGCAACGGCAGGCACAGGCCAGCGATCAGGCCGAATACCACCACCGCCAGCAACTCGGCGGCACGCGTGTATGCCGGCTGCCAACGGAAATTGTTGTCGAGGATTCCCGCAATGACATTGGCGTGAACCTCTACCCCCGGATAGATCGATCCGAAAGGTGTCGATCGTAAATCTCCCATACCCGGGGCCGTCGCGCCGACAAGTACGATGGCATCCCTGAGCACCTCTGCGTCCTCGAGCGTCCCCTCGATCACGGCGTTGGCCGAGACATAGGGAAAACTGCCGGCGGGTCCGCGGTACGGCACGAGCACGGCCCCCTGGGAGTCAATCGGAATGTGGTTTCCCGCCAGCTCGAGGCCCTCCAGCGGCGGATAACCACTTTCGATGGCGGAAGTCTCGACAAAGACGGGCAAGGTGATGTCATTGAAATAGGTCGCCCCGACAGCCAGTGCGAGGGACTCGTAGGCATTGAGCTCGAATTCATGCAGTAACGGGGCCCGACGGACGATGCCGTCGGTGTCGATCAACGGGTTGCTCACGAAGCCTCCGCTGTAAGCACTCTGCATGAGTACCGGCAGGGGTGCCTGATAGCCGTGGGCGCTGGGCAGGTACACAGAGTCGGCCATCGATTCGCTGAAGGTAAACGCCTCAAAAGGCAGCTCACCGGCCTGGAAACTCTTCTCTTCGTTGGTATCGAAGTAATACCCGAGTATGACCGGCCCTTCGGCCAGCGCATCGGCGAAGATGCGGTCACGATCCAGTTGTGGGGCAAGTTCTTCCAGGCGCCTTCTGAAGGCCTCGTCACTGTCTCCGCTTGCAAGCGCGTTCAGCATGGAAATGTCAGCGCTTTCATCGCGTTCGGCGAAGACGACGTCAAACCCGACCACGGCTGCACCATATTGAAAAGTATTACTGACGAGCCGCGCCAGCTTGTCACGGGGTAAACGGCCAGTGGCCCTGGGTTTCCAGCGTTTCCTCGTCGATGGCCAAAATGACGATGCGCGGGTCCTCACCACGCGGCGCGGTCAGCCGGATTCGGGAGTCGTAGAGCGTGTTTTCCAGGTCATCCATGTACGGGATCACGAAGTAATCCAGCACATGGGCGACCAGCAATCCGGTCAGGATTATCGCCATCAACGCGCGCGTCAGGTAACGCTTCAAGAATTCTTCCCCTTATCTACGAGACCTGAATTCTACAACACAGACTGCTTGAGTCTCAGAAATCGATGGTGTTTTTGGGCGTGTACTGTTCTGCTTCCTCGGGT
>NZ_CBDCWL010000003.1:0-93211 GCF_965223285.1 Candidatus Leptofilum sp.
TTTCTCATTGTAGAAAGGTATGGCGGCCGGATTGGTGCCGTAGGCGACGAACTGCGTCAGCCAGGTTTCGTTGGAAAGATGTTTGGCTTTGAAGATACTGCCATCCTGCTCGTACAGGACGTGGGCCCAGTTGAGTTCATCGACGACGACCTGCGGGGTACGGCCGTTTGTCACCGGGTGCAGGACATCTTCTACGATGAGCGGGGCCACATCAGCCGGGTGTGTGCCCTGGTCGGCGGCGCGGTAGAGAATACGGCCGTCCTGTTCATAGGCCACATGCAGCCGGTTAGCACGGCTAAAAGCCAGGGAAACGCTGTTACCGCTGTCCACCCGGCGCACCTGGAAATGATTGCCGCCGCGTGACAGGGCGACGTAGATATCGCCGTCGCTGAGCCAGGCCGCGGCCAGCATGTCATCGCCAACGGCCGTGGCCGCTAAATCCTGGTTGGCCACGTCCAGGGAAAGATTGACGACTTCGGTAGTAATGAATTGTTCGGGGAAATCTTCGGCCGGTAGTTCGGCCGGAATGGGTGTAGGGCAGTAATCCGCGCCATCCCCGCCGTCAGGCGGCGATGGTGGGCTGAACAGGTCGGGGTCTGTTTGCCGGGTGGCCGTGGGGATGATGGCGATACCATCGCCGGCGCAATCTGGAGAACCAGGCTCGCCCGAACCGCCACAGGCGGCAAGCAGCGCGGCCATGGCCAGTATGAGGGGGAAGATAGTGATGTGCCTGATACGCTTCATACATTCACCTTACAGTTGTGTCCAATCCATAGGCAGGTAGCGGCTAACAGGCAGCAGACGACCACCCGCCATGGGGAAAGGGCAACATCAAATTGATTCAGGTTATGGGGTCTGGGGGGTCAAGGTTTGAGGACGCGATGGAAGCTATTGGCGCGGCGTTTCGTTTTTGTACTCGCCTTGCCTTACGGTATCATATACATGACTCTTTAACCGCCTGGCGTCCAGTTGCCCAGACAATTTTATGACCGTCAGGCCGTTATCCACAGCCGATTGGTCATTTGTGCATCGAGTCATGATCTTATTCATCTTTATTTTTCGCTCTAGAGTATATTTATACCGAAGAATAGTATATATATACTCCTTGGCAGTTTCGACAAAATTTTTCGGAATATGAAATGAACCCAACAACCAAGTCGATAGCTACCCTTTTAAAAGAATCAGCAAACTTATTCGGCATCTCATCAAATGTTGTCAATGATAAAACAATACTTCTTGCCTTCGACAATATGAAGGTTGAATTCATGTTGTTTGACGATCGCTATGAATTTCGGATGCCTTTAGGAAAAGTTCTTGAAGGATCGGAAGAAAAAACAATCTCTGATGCTATTGCTAAAACTCTGCTAGACGCCTCAGCAAATTCTGAGTTACCATTAGCTATTGATGACAGGGGGATTTTGTTCATTGTAGGTAAACGGAGTAATTTACAAAATGCATCAGATGCAGAAATAAGACGCAGTATAGAAGAAGATTTATTGCGCATTACACAATTAAGAAAAGAATTGACCCTCAAACTACAACTATCTCTATCCGAATTATCCGTGCCTATAACATCTGGGGACGATGTAATAGGCGTGTTAAATTTCGAATATTCTGCTCCACACTCATTTACAGACGAAGATAAGGAGATTTTGACCACATTTGCAAACCAAGCCGCCATTGCTCTGCAAGCCACGGGGCAGATTAAGTATTCTTCTCCTTCCCAATCTATAGTTCTTGTACCAGAAAATATAGACGGGCCTACAGAATTGTCACCTGCTTTTTTGGAAAAAGTTGTCGCACCGTACTTGAATGCAATATCTGACCTCCAAACCATAATTGATAAAGTTCTTGAGAGACCACCTACCCATATTAGTATAAAATCGATATCCGCAAATTCACCCATAAATGTTAACCTTGATGGGGCAGCAGAGGCTACAGAAGTGGTACGGGACATGGTTGTGCCATGGCGACGACAACATTCGAAGACTATGTCTCAAGTTGAGGAACAAGAAAAACGAATACAGATTGAAAGCGCGAAAGCTGATATACACGAAAAACGTGCTCGTGCTCAAAAAGATCGAATTGATGCTAAACGAATTGAGGCAGAAACAAGTCCCGAGAAAACCCAGGCTGAAGTAGAAAGAATGCGCCTAGAAAACGAGAAGCTACGCCTGGAAATCGAAGAGGCCCGTATAAACTTAGCGCTCAAGATTCTAGAAAAGCTAGCACCAGAATTAGATGAGGCGCAGAGAATACTCTACGCCATGCAACTTTTGAAACCGTTAGGAATTCTTACAGAAAGTCCACTGCTCTTATCTTCTAAACCAGAGTGAAAGCTAGTGATTGATTTGAACTATCCCCAATCTTAAGCACTCTATCATGGCACCATTCACATTAGGCGTGTCCAGAGTACGGGAGATGGCACTCAGGTTATTGCGCAGAGTGGATTCAGCAATGCCCAGCAAGTCTGCCACCTGCGCCAGCGTTAAATGGGGGTTATCGGCAATTGCCTGCATGATCTCGATGCGCCGCTTTGTCAAGCGGGGCATGTCGTCTATCTCCGGGCCAGGCAGGAACAGTTTCTCGTAGAGGGTGTGACTCATGGGGAGTTTTCGTTTGCGAAAAATGTCCACTACAGCCTGCGCCAACGCCTCGCAAGAGTTCATGGCTTCATCCTTGAGCATGAAGCCGCTGGCGCCGGCGTGCAACATGGTGTGCATCAGGCCTTTTTGACCGTGCCGTGACAGTACCAGAACCTTTGTCTGGCAGCCTTTCACCAGGCGGCGAATGGTGTCAAAAGCAGATAAGGTCCTGTGCGCCAGCTTGGCGTTATTGATTGTGTTCAAGCCCAGCAGCAGCACGTCCGGGTGATGGGCGTTGGCCAACCGGAGCGCGTCGGCTTCTGTTGCTCCTTCGGCCACGATTTCGATACGGCCGTTGCTCTCCAGCGCCGCTCTCACCCCTATACGCACCACTTCCTGATCATCTATCACCACCACCCGGATTTTTCGACTCATCTTCATACCAAATTCTGCCTCCAGCGACTATGATGCAGGCGCGTGGATGTGCCGCGCAAACGGCCGTTGCGCCTGAACGAAACGGTTCAATGCATTGCGTACCGTGTACGCCCGTACTGAGTACGCCTGTACTTTGTATGACGACACCGGGGAAGTTGGTAAGACGAGAAAAACTGTCTATAATACTGCCTGAATTTGATACACCGCTAACCCCGGTGGGCGACGTTGAAAACGTTGTTTGAAGGCCGCTGCAAGTATCCCCATACTGGCAACGGCTTTTTCTTTTATGGCCTCATCATGCGCTATCCTTCCTTGCCATTACAAATACAATCCAAAAATAACAAACACGCTACCGGCGGCTACCCCCCACCCCAACAGGATTTGCGCCAGCGTGTGGTGTTTCAGGCGCATCCGCGCCCAACTGACGCCAATGCCTGCCAGCGCCAACAGCACACCCAGCAGCGGCGATACCCAATACAGCGCCGCCGCACACCCGGCCATCGCCACCGCATGGAGGCTTATCTTCGTCACCAGCCGGTTGATGACGGCCGCAATGGCCACGGTAGGCAGCGCCGCATACAGGCAAGCCAGGGCAATGGACGGCGCGCCGGCCCAGATGAAGGTAAGCACTAAAATCACGAAACAAATGCCGGCCAGAACATAGATAGTGTGGCGCTGCTCCCGGATCGAGATGCTCCAATCGCTGTAACGGCCGCGCCGGACATTGAAAACCAGGTAGATGGTCAACGGCAAAATAACGATGCCAAAGCCAATGACCGTCCACTTGATGGCGTCTAAAAACGGGGTGCCGTCCAGATAGATAACCAGAATCAGCGTGATCAGGGACACCAGAAAGGGGTGAAAAACATTCGATAGCAGTCGAGCCAGGCGATCCTGGCCGACTTCAGCTTTGGTAGGCGACGTCAAGAGCGGTACCTCCGAGAGAGAATTTGACCCCCAGCTTCCGGCGCACGGTTCGGCTAACACGCTGGTATGATTTCACCAACGCCGTAAATGGCTGCTCGTCATCCACCGTTTGCAGCGAGACGTGCAAAAGTCGCGCCTGCTGTAATTTTTGCGCATCCCATTCGGCCAAGGCCCTGCCGGGGCTGTGAATGGCGGTCACCGGCAGCTGAGTTAGGTCATGGGTAAGACCAACGTAGCCGGACAATGTTTTCTTGGCATCCCAAATGGCGATCAGCGCCCGGTAGAGATGATAATCCAGGTCGCCCAACACATCTTTCAGGCGGAGACGCCCGGTCACAACGGGTGGGCAGAGGGGATCCAGTCGATTCTGCAGCGATTTTAACTCGTAGAGAGCCAGCAGCTTGTCAAGGAACTCAAACGGCCGTGCCGCCGCCTGGTAGAGTTTGTTGGGCAAGAAAGCAAGCGTGATGAAAATACTGACGGCCACAATCCCCACCGTGATCAAAGGATACAGAATCGTCAATGCGGGCGTTGCCGGGTTCTGAAAGGCCAGCACGGTCAGCACAATTTTGATGAGCAAAACGACGAACGAGAAGAAGGACGCAAAGAAGCCCACCAGCCACCGCAGTCGCGCCGAAACAATCTGCTCGTGCCGGGCCAGCCGGATGAAGGTAAACATGGGGATAGCGCACAAAACGGCTATGTAAATGTAAATGGTCTCCATGAAGATGACTTCAGCCAGCACTTCCGGGACGGTATGGTCCGCCTTTTCGGGCAGCGTGACAATGCCGACGGCGTAGACGATAGTCAACACAACCACGGTCAGCAGTAAACTCCAGGACATGAGTCGAGGTTTGGGCTGCTCCAGCACGATATAGCAGCCTGCGGAGATGAAATAAATCGCCAGCGCAAATGACACATAAATCACCAACCAGCCCAGGTTCGCCAGCCCCGCCAGACGATCAAAGGCCAGATAGACGGGCCAGATCATCAGGGTCAGACCAATTGATGTGAAAAGGGAAAACGCCCAGAAATAGAATGTCACCGAGCCGGTGCGCCACTGCCCATCGCGCCGCATCGCGTCAAACTTATAGATAGTCACAAACCAGGCCAGTGTGGCAATAACAACTTTATCCCACATATGCCTAAACCAATCCCAATGACTGGAGGTGATCAATAACACCTTCGTTGGACGAAGCGGCCACGCCCAGCTGCTGCAGCCGCTCGTGCCGGATCACCTGATGCTGGATCAGCGCAGCCATGATTTCCGCCTCTTCTTCCAGCTCTTTCTTCGCCGGCGCCCGCAGCAGCACTTCGTTTAGCACACCAGGGTCTTCCGCCGCTTTGAGCAGCAGCGCGCCCATCTCATGCCTGGACAGGCGAGCAGTGGGATGCGCACAGAGAATATGGCTCAATTCATGCAATTGAATGTGAACCTGGTGCATGGGGGGAACACTGTTGTCAATAAAAACATGCTCAATCGGCTCGTCGGCATCTGACATCCAAACGCCAAACATTCCCGGCGGCATTTCCCAGTGGATAAAGCGAATCTTTCGCCCCCTGCTCCTCTCAATCCAGTCTACGAAGCTGTCCATCGTAAACTGCGAAAAATCGAAGTCCAGTTCATCCAGTACGGCTTTCATTTTTGCTTCAACGGTCATAGGGATAGCGATACCTCTATTCTGTTTTCTTGTGCAGGATGTAATCAATCATGCCCAAAATAGCCTGCCGCCCTGCTTCATCCAGTTCACTGGCGCGTAAGGCGATATCCTTGACGGAATCATTTTGCAGACGATCCGCCAAGTTGGTTCGGGCTTGTTTGTCGGCCATCTCTACGGCCTGTTTTTCATCCTGGAAAAAGTAGTTGGGATCGACGCCGAAGAAGTCGCTCAGGGCTTTGATCACCCAATAGCCGGGGTTGGCGGCTTTGCCGGTACGCAGCCGCCAGATATAAGCGGCCGTAACCGCTTTGTCCGTGCCGTTTTGCACTTCCTCATAGCTGAACTCGCGGCCGTCAGGATGCGTAAACCGCTTAAACAAATAGTCCAGCCGTTGGGCGAAATCTTTGCCTGCTTCTTCAGACGTGGTCATCGAAACTACTCCACTCATAGCCCAAAGGCTATGATTAAACCAAAATAAACCAATTTCATAACCTATAGTATATCGCTGTGGTTTTGGGGATGCAAATTTGTGGGGGGACTAAAGTACTAGACGGCTCCCAGAAGAGCGGGTGAAATGTTACCGACAAGTAACCAAATTGTCAATTTCATCAGAGAAAACATCTATGCGAAGTGATTGCGGGTAGGTACTACCCATCATCTGCGGAAACGACTGGAATCAGGCAATCCCGACCATCTAGCTGAAGCTGCCCTTGCTGAAGCATAACTTCCACCTGGTAGCCCACATCCTTCCGGCGATGCTGCGAGAAACGGCCGTATTCCGGAAAGCTTGTGTCCTGCCAGGATTTCGCCCCCACCAGCATCTTCGCCAGGCCGCTGCGGGAGAAGCGACCTGGATACTGGCGCACCGCATCCAAAATAGCTTGCTGTAAAGGCGTCAATGAATATGGTGGCATTGGGGTCTTTACTTCCCCTGTTCAAGAGCTAGCGCATCTGGAAAGAGACTGCAGCAACCATGGGCGAACTTGAGCCGCCCACCTAAAACGGCACATCATCTCCCGTCGCGCCAGTGATGTTGCGAAACATGTTGGTCAACCACACCATCGCGTCGTTGAACTTACTGGCCGGCAGCTGCTTATAGCTGGTGATGCCGAATTCGCGGTAAAGCTGACCATACATCTTGCCATATTCATTGCGCCCGGTGCGCTTCTGAACTTCGCCGGCAATGGTCTTGATTGCCTGACTAATCTGCATCGCTTGATCGGGGGTGACGAAACGGCCTGTATCTCCCAGCGTCGCCTCTATTTCTTCCAAGCGCTGCTCATGGTCAATTAGCTGATTACCCTGCGCATCCAGGCGAGATTCCAGCAGCAGCTGCTGCCGGGCCATCTGCATAATCGCCTGTGCCATTTTATACGCCTGAGCGGCCGGTGTATCACTTGACAGCAACTCATCGAACTCCGTTGTCGCTGTCAGCCGGCCCTCCTGAAACGCCTCATACAGCACTTTATAGCATCGTTCCTGGTACAATAAAACGCGGTCGCGCAGCTCTTCCTTGACGCGATTTGCCGAAATACCAAAGAGAAAACCGTTCAGGTAATCGAGCGGAAGACAGAACATGTTCGGATTGCCACCTTTTTGAGCCTCTTCGGGGTTTGTTGCCGTAATGGCAACAAACCTCACATACTTACTCAGAATCGGGTCACGGCGGACACGGCGTGTCTGCGCGGACCAGTCAAGACCAAGATGATCACAGATAGGGCGTAGTGGAATATATATGTCCTGTTCATTGTCTATTTGAATGAGAACGGCCGGGATCTCATCATCATAGAACAGCACCTCTTTTTGCTCAATAGGCACCAATGCTTTGTCTGCCATAATATTATCTCTCGCTTTCGTTTTTCTTTGAGGGGGGGTGCACGTAACGTGCACCCCCCTTATTTCTCTGGAATGTTATTCCTGTCAACCACAAATTATTCCGGTGGCTTCAGTTTTTTACGCACGACAACTTCCTCAACCTCAGGCCGTTCCCCCTGTTCCAGCGCCTGCAACCCGCGATAAAAGCAGTAGCGCTGCAAATCTTGCTGCGTCATCTTCAGATCCGCCGCCCACTCACGCACCTGCTCGACAACCTCCACCGGCAAGCGGGTGGTGAGCTGGTAATATTCACCGTGCATGGCGCTGCCGCCGGTGCCGGTCGCTTTGTAAGCGTCACGTCGCGAAACATCCAGCGGTTGATCGAACTTGTCTTTCTTGCGGCCGCTGCGGGCCGGTTTTTTGGGCTTTTGTGGCTCTACATTGGCAAAAGGATCGTCAAATGACATGATCAATTATCCTTGGGCATAAAGGCGGTCAACCAAATCCTGATACGCTATCGCTGCCGGCGAGTCCGGCATATATTCCAAAACAGTGCGACCACCACTGGCCGGAGCTTCCGCCACCCTGACTGTGTTGGGCACAGGCATGGCGATGACCTGCTTCCCGTATACGCGCGTTAGTTCGCGCATCATACTCTTGGTCAGATTGTGCCGGGCATTGACAAACGTGGGCACAATGGCCGCGATGGTAATGTCGATGCCCTCCGCCTGGTCCTGCAAGATGTTGCTTGTATGCCGGCCGGTGGCGCTAGCGCCATGAAAGTCAACTTTTACCGGAACAATGGCATAATCGGCATACTGATGCACAGCCTGCTGCAGCAAATCCAGCGTCGGCGGGCAATCCACGATGATGTAGGCGAAAGCCTGTTTGGCCAGCCCCAGCTTCTCGTCCAGAATATCCACCAGGTGCGCCTCATTCCCACCGCGCCGGCTGCGCATCGAACGGGCAGCCAGCAAAGCGAACTCGGTTAAAATATCTTCCTTCGCTTCACTTAGTTTATCACTGGCGGGAAGAACGTACAGGTTGGAGCGGGAAGGACCGCCATCGTCGCCGCGATCTGCGGATATCACGTTGTCACGCAGGATGTCCACATTGCCATCACTGAGCAACACATTGCTGACGCAACGGCCGTTGGGGTTAAGCCCCAGCCCGCGCGCCGCATCCCCTTGCGGGTCCATATCAATGACCAGCACATTGCCGCCCCCATCATCATGCAGGCGTCGCGCCAATCCCACAGCAAGGGTAACGGCCGTTGTCGTTTTGCCGACACCCCCCTTGCGATTTTCAACGGTAAACACTTTCGCGGCCATTCATTTATCTCCTTAACGTGTACCATTGTGTACCACTAAATGTACCAACTTGCACTATTATACACGCTGGTATACCAAAAGCAAGGTGTCAATTATTTCGGCAAAAATCGGCGCGGATTTGGATCAAACTTTTGCTTAAAACGGCTCTCAGACGCGACACATAGAGAAATGAATGTTGGGTACTGATGGGGTGGGGGGAGCCATGTGCGATTCGTTAGGACAAAATCTAAGCTTGAATTTTAGACGAGGGGGGCTTTATTGCATTACTTTCGCCAGATGGGTAGGCATTGTAAAATACCGTATCTATTTTTTATCGTACTATGTAAGGAAATAATTATTTACATGTCTATTGAATTCGTCCCATTTCGCCCAGCCTTAAAAGGTCTTTTCGCAGAACGCTTCTATAATCGTATTGAGCGCCTCGTTGAAAAAGACGCAATCTTTTCTGAAGTTAACCAAGTGGTTCAAAAAGAAGTCCAGTGGGCGGTTAAACAGGCAAAAATCAATCCTAAGCAAAGACAAATATATAGGGCCTCATGGCTTTTATTTCGAGACCTGTTACGTGTTGGCTGGAACTATCGTTGGCATGCTGGAACATTAGAAATCTCGCCTCCTCAACTCAAAGACTCTGCAGCGACAGATGATGAAATCAAACAGGCAAAAAACAAAGTCAAGCAAGCCATGGCCACACCGAGACTAGAACGAATAAACGAATCTCGGGACTTTATAGAGAGAATGGAAAGCCCGCCCGAAGCAGGCATTGCTTCACTCCCCGTAACTGCGCTCATTGCAGACGGGAAAGAACTGGCCAAGAGCCTATCCCACATAGCCAGTATCGCAGATCAAAACGAAAAGCTTCAAAAGCTAAAAGCTGAAATACAACCGTACTTACAACTTGTTAGAGAAGGCGAAAGATGCATTCATTCCGGACACAAGCTAGGTGATATATGGAGATATTTCCGTCTCACATGGGCTACTCCTGCGGAAAACACACCGGGGCGGACAATGTTATACCTTATACGAGACGCCGCAAGACCATATCATCCAATTATGGGTATTGCATCGCTAGAAAATGCGCCCCTACGCATCGCCTGTCGAGATGACTTTCTAGGTTGGTCTTTAGATTCCTTTCACCAAGAAGTAAGCCGTACACCCAACCCAGATAATGTTCGCGAAAGCTTCAAAAGATTGCTCAAATTCATTCATTTCGCAATAGATGAGATCGATTTGACCGATCTTTGTTCTGAACAAGAATGCCAAAATCCTTCTGAAAGTCTTTTTTTACGCCTTGCAAATATAGTGACTCGATCTTCTGCCGAACGAGAGCAGGCTTTGATTGATTGGAGGGCGCGGTTACAAATAGACGCAGATAACGATGACGAAGATGATCTCACACAAGATCGCAGCGAGTTAGGCAATATCAGCAAAACAGCTGAAACAGCACTCTATAGACGAAAACGTGCCGAGCGTTTGGCCCAATTACTACATGCAAGAAAAGAGTTGAACGATCTTTTAAATCAGCCTGACTTCACATCTACCTGGCAACGATTTTTGGCTACAGAGAATGGGCAAACGGCTGTAAGAAGGGCGCTAATTGCCCACAAAAACCGGCATATTGGCACAAGCATGCTGGAACTCAATGTGTGCGGAGCAATACCACCATACAATGAAATACTCGGAGGGAAGTTAGTTGCGTTGCTTATGCTTTCACCGCAGGTCGTGTTTGATTATCGAGAACGTTACGGCGAACGACCAAGCGACATAGCATCGCGTATGAAAGGGGAGCCCGTAATTCGTCCGGCCGAGCTGGCTTTTATAGGGACCACTTCTCTGTATCGTGTTGGATCGAGTCAGTATAACAGATTGAGGTTACCTGCAAACTTGCTCAAACAAGACGCTCCTGAAATTCGTTGGCAAAATATTGGCGAGACAAGTGGTTATGGTACTTTGCATATAAGTAGGGATACTTTGCAAAGCCTTGAAGAGGCAGCAAGCACGAATGGAAACGTTTACGTACATCATATTTTTGGAGAGGGCGCAAGTCCTAAGCTCCGCGCGGTACGACAAGCGCTTAATATAGTTCTAGAATCTGGGCAAAAATTCACCTCGGCAGAAATTACTAAACATTCTATGAGTCGCATAGTTTACGGGGCTTGGCTTTGCACCAACGGGGCAAATTATTTCCGGGGTATAGAAGATAATCCAAGATATTATTTTGATCCTAACGATGATCCTGCAAAAGGCACTCAGAAGATTGTCGAATATTGGCGTGAAAGATGGTTGCTTATGCGCCTAAATCACAAAAAAGCTCTTCAACGCATCGCTAAGTTTAAACTCAACGATCTCCTCGTCAGCAAAGATTTGGCAAACATACACGCAACCAACTTTACACCTATAGTAGAGGAGTTACTCATGACAACAGGAAGTGATTCTACCTCTTCTAGCTTGCGGTCACTTATTCTAAAATTATACCGGGGTGCAAGCGCGCAAGCCGATGGCATGGACTCTCAATGGTTAGAAGCGATCCATATACCAACCAACTTGGACAGAGAAATCAAAAAGGCGCTAGAGGCTGGCAAATCTGTTGTATTAACGGGCAATCCCGGTGATGGCAAAACCCACTTAATACGCAGATGGGCCAATGTTTTACAAAATTTGCCGATCAAGCCGATTATAGAGATGGATGCCAGCGCTATACCCAATGGACAGTTAAAGGTAAAGTGGGAAAGAGCATATGCTGAGGGGCGCCCCTTCTGCATGGCAATTAATGAAGCTGTTCTCAAAAATATGGCGGACACCTACAAAGATTTCGCACCTATTCAAGAAGCACAAAGACAAGTTGAAGAAGCTGTGATTTACTCAAGTGCCGCCGAAAGCTTAAATTCATATGTAGTGGTTTACGATCTGAGCAGAAGAAACATACTTGCCCCCGATGTTGTAAAAAACGCAATCGAAAAACTAACAGATCCTAATTTGCTTAAACCTTGTGAAGCCTGCCCGCTAGAAGCCGGGTGCGATCTTTTACAAAACAGTTCACTTTTGCGCACATCCAGAGTGCAAGAACGCGTACAAGCCATATTGAACAGAATTAGCCGCCGCGGGCATCATGTTACGCTACGTCAACTACAAGCGTTAATTTCTTATCTTGTTTTTGGAGGGCGATCCTGCCAAAAAATCTTACAGGAAAGTGGCAACGAAAGCACGTCGTTCCCACAGTTACCATATTCTGGCGAAGGTAAAATTTTCGATTTGTTGAGCGGCACATTTGATCCAGCTAAAGTAGCACATCCGATATGGGACGATCGCTTAGTGAATGCGGAGACGAGTATCGATGATTGGCTGCCAGAATGGCAAAAACGGAAGGATTCGTTAGATCCAGGAAATCTTGACAGTTTTGAGGTGCGGAAAAGGGCTTTTTTCTTTTTCCATAAAAACGGAAATGATTTGTTGAGTCTCGACAATGACGACGAGAATGAATTTGCCCAACTCTTAGCAATGCCGGAGCGTGAAAGCTTACGCTTATTAATTCGAGGGATCAACCATTTCTTTGGAGACAAAGATGACGGAAATCATCTCAGAGTATGGCAAAGTCATAGATTTAACCAGTCTCCTCGTCGCATTATATATTCCTCGATGACTTATCCTAGAGGCAGTTTTGAAATTGTCCACCCACGTCTCTCACCGTCAATGGCCAAAGCTTTCGATTTAGTTGAAGATCACGTCTTGCTTCGGTTAAAAGACTATCCCCAAGCAAGATTGCGAATAGACTTTTCCGTCTTTGAGGTTATTGCTCAATGCCGACGAGGCGTACCCGTGCTATCAATCGATAATGATGCGACTCGACGACTTTGGCAATTTATGGAAAAACTAGCAAGAACATCACATAACTCAAGCCATGACGAAACAGAAATCATTGTCCTAAATACATCTACAAGAGAAGAACTGTCGGTACTTGTTGATTTAATAGATAAGCAATACCTAGCAATAAATCAAAGGAGCAACTAAATGCCATTTAGGATTGAGGAGGAGCGCGAACGGGAAATCGAGCGCAAGCTCATAGGCTTTGGTGCCAATACCCGGAGCGTAAAGCCTGTACATATTGCTAACGGTCTCTTTCGTGCGATCACACACCATACAACGAATACGGAACTGCTAAACCGTGTAACCTTTTGGCAAAAAGAAAATGGGCAAGTACCTAAAGGTCATGAGCATGAAATCATCTTGGAACGTTTAACAAAGAAGAAAAGTGTTGACCAAGAAATTAATGGCAGTGATCTGGCTCGTTTTCGCCTAATGCTCAAAGGCATCCTCAATGCAGATGAGGGTGTCTATATGCATCGAGATCGCATGGAATCTTATTCTGCAGGCTTTAAAGATTTTGTATCCGAGGACCGAATTGCACAAGATGGTGGTGAATTTTTTGCAGAATGGCTCAACAGGCATCGTTCACCCCTTGTTAGCTACATACAAACGTCTCTTGAAACACAAGATGATGTTATCACAAATTTATGCAGCCCTTTATTATCAGCTGAGACTAAAGCTTATGTGCCTGCAATAAATCCCAGTGAAGTCACGTTTTTCGCTCAATATGAAAGGTTGCCAGAAACACCCAAGGCATTATGGGATAGCCTGGCTCATTCATCCCAGATACTGCATAAACATATAACGCGACACCCAAACAAATTGTTTGGTCTAAGACTAGTAACATTATTTGCATCATTCACATTGATTCGATATCTGACATCTTTAGAGAGTATTTACGTACCCAATAACAAAAACCAAATCGTTCCCTTTTTGTTAGACTTTTCCGACAACTCCTCGGGGCCAATCGCCCGAGCATCGGCAATGAGCTACATTCTGTCCTGTCAGTCCATCTCGCGGTTTTACGCTTGGGCTTTTGGGGAAATTTTAAGGACTAAATATCGTTACACTGTAGACCAAATTCTTAATGAATCACCTCCTCTATATCGTGGGAAAGAGTTATCGGAGGATGCTCAAGAGATATGGCAACTTGCTCTCAATGAAATGAATCAATCAAACGCACCTTTTTATGTTTGTGGTCAAGCCATGTATGACATCATGGCTCGTGAGGCTGAAGGAAATCCAATAACATACCTGAGACAGCTAGGGCATCGTTCTGGCTTGCTATGGCCTCCAATTAATACACAACCGACGAAGCGTTTTGCACTACAACAGGACATGCTCGAAGTACTTATTCGAGGTGTTATCGAGCCAGGGGAGTCCATAAGCTTATCTGCTCTACAAAAACGTTTTTGGCATCATTACGGCATCATCATTGGGGGAGGGGTAGATGACGAAGACCTGTTGGTGAATGCAGGTATTTACCAAGCAGATAAGACAGCACTAACCGAAAACAGAGACGAATTTGCCACGCGCCTCAGTGGGTTAGACTTAGGGCACATGCTGGCGGACGGTGTTTTCCAAGTAACCGTGGAGGTATAGGCAATGAACCCAAATCGCAATGAACTAATAGCAGAAATGCTTGGCAACCACTTACCACAGTGTCGACTTGGAATAATTATCAAAGATATAAACACAATATCACCATCTGAAATTGCATCCCTGGTTGCCACAAAATCAGGGGGGCCTCTATATGTTGCCGCTATTGGTGATTACCCTTCTTCACCTCAAACCGAGTCAATTATTTCATCAAACAACATCGAAAGTGCAGTAGCCTGGCGAAACGATCCCGAACTGGCTGGAAAGATTGTTGTTTTCCTCCAGGGAGAAGTTCACAAATCACATTCTTTAAGTGATTTTGATATCCTAACTGCTCGCGATTTAACCAAATTCATACTAGGCAAAGCCCAAGTAAATCTGGCAGACAATGAACCACAAGTCAAGTTCTGGAAAGCACTGCAAGATGAGGCTGCCACATTCCCACTTTCAATGATTGAAGATTTCGTCCAGGCAGTAGAACAAGATAGAAACAACACAAGCGCTATTGCAAATAATATGTGGAAACTTGGACTCCTCTGTGACAGTGCCTTGCTAGATAAAAATCAGAACAGTAAGGAACGCCTTCGTCGAAACAGAGAACTTATCGAAGCAATGGGGCAACTATCTGAACAAAGCAGGCGAAGGATCGGAAATGTTCTAACCAAAGCTGAAGGGGCGGATGCGAAACGCTTAAGTGAGGCATTCACATTACTCAAGCAATTTTACTTCCGAGGGAATCGCAAAGTATTACAAAATTTGGACTTTGCTACGGTAGAACAACTACTCGCTGCAGGAAGACCTTTACCTCGTTCACGGAAAAAAACGCCTTCTACCAAATCAATCGAAAACAACGGGGAATACGAAGTTGATGAACTAGAAAAGCCCCTCCGAGGCCAAGCCCTGCACAAAGCAATAGCTCATTGTGTAGTGAGTCAAGATCCTGAATCTCAAGAAGGTCTACAGGAATTGGGAGAGTTTCTAAAACGGCGCTTACAAAACCCCAAAGAAACTGAAGATGAAACATTAATATCAAAAGGATTTGGAGATCAATACTTGCAGCCTGACTTAGGGGCTGATAGTCTGAGAAAATTCATCGGCTTTGTTTGCACGGGTAGCAATTGGGGTGGAATACTGCACACTCCACGAAAGGGACTAAAGGAAGCCATATCAGAAGCAACGCCAGAAGACATTCAAACCTATAATCCGGATGATCCCGCACAAGGGGAAGCAGGACACTGCCTGTTTTCACTACTTCGAGCCTTCGACAATTATATTCCAAATGAGATCTCGTTTTCTCAAGCAATCAATCAGCTCATTGAAACCAGGGTTTTTCTGCTACAGCATCTAGATTTATTACTAAATTATCCTTTTGTACTGTTTGGAGGATATCCCGAGGCAAGGCAATCTCTGTATGATTATTTAGATGCTTACAGCGAGTTACTGCGCTTGTATAAAGATCATGAAGCAACATTACACCAAGTAGACGCTAGAGCAACGGCCTTCATAGCAACGGAGCTACTTCGATTAGACACAGTCTACATTAAAGATCCTGACGAATGGAAGGCTATGCTCACACCGTTACATCCTCTGCATCTTTGGCGCTATCGTGAGGTATTACATGCAGTTCATGCGGGCCATCGCCTCCTCACACAGGAAGAGCAAACACAACTAGCCGAAGCTCTGCCTAAGATGCCCCACCTTTTACACTACTTGGTGCTTAGCCCTAATGTATCAGAAGGACAAACAATTCTTCCGCAAGCGGGTCACCTGGAAACGTTGCCCACCTATGAAAATCATACTAATCGCTATTTAGGAGACGATGGCGTTGAATTTATAAAAGTTTTACTACGCCAATGGCTAGAATTCGCACCCTATAGCATCCCACAAGTACGATTATCACTTGTAGATGTACCAAGCCTAACGTCTATACTACGATTATCGACTGAATTCTTAAAAGCAAATCGATCCACACAGTTAGTCATACACAGCTATACGACCCGTGATCAGAACCAACTTGGCGAACTTGTTCAACTGGATTTCGATAATCGCGATCACGATCTGGCCGAGTTAATGAGGACTAACCGTCTTACAATCAACCTTTTTAGAGAAAAAACAATTGAAGCGGTGATAACTTCTCTACAATCACAACCAGCCCACATTACATACATCTTTGATCAATCACAATATCAGGTAGATTTTGGGCCACGTGCACGTCATTTATTTGTTAGCCCTCTCGTCATAACCTATGAATATGAATACAACAGCATATATAATCGAGGCACAATTGCACCATCATCAGAAGCAGAAGATGGTGTATTTGCGCACTATCACTTTTTGATTGAACGAGCCGCAAGCTTACCCGCCGGGCGTCAAATAAGAATGCAGTTTGATCCAGGTGCAGATCTCTCAGCTATAAACAACCTTCTCAATACAGAAGCAACTAGATGGTTGGCTGTTGCAGATCGCGTGCTAACGGCTTACGCTCCTGAAAACGGTGTACCTTTAGGGGAGAAAAAGGATCATCGACGCGAAGTAGCAGTATGGGCGAAGGTCTCCAATCAGTCAATCAGGCGTTTCACCGACTTATTGCGTCGCTATAACCTGAAACCAGAAGAGTCTACAGTCATCAATCTGTTACGCAATCTTGGGCACATAGCAGCTGAAAGCATCCTATCAATCTCGATGATCGGAGGAGACACCGCCGCTCGTGAGGCACAGAGGAAAGGCTTGTTAGGTAAATTACTAGCCGCGAAGTGGTATATAACGCATTATCCAGGTTCCTTGATAGCATCATTAGACTCTAATCTTGCCCAACTATGGCTTCAAGCCAGACCAAACAGCAATGAACGTGCTGATTTAATAGGCATGAGGATTCAAAACGATCAAATCATAGTAGAACCCATTGAGGTAAAAGCTCTCGAAGATATTTCAAAGGCAAGCCTTGAACAAGACACAATATCGGGGCAAAAGCAACTAGTCGGTCATGCAGTAGATCAAATACAAGCAATTCTGGAAATTCTAAGGCCTATTTTTGGATCAGCGGATGAACAACCACTTTTCACGCCTGCACGTCGTGAGGTCTTAAAATATCAATTATACCGAGAATGTTTTCGAGAAATTCATGACCCACAATGGCAAAACGACTGGTACCAAAACTTGAAAAATGCATTCGCGCAGCCAAGGTCACTTAAGCCTGTTGTTTGTCAGGGGATGGTCATCCACATTCAACTAGAAGAAAACGTGGGTGAAACGATAAAAGAATATAAAGAGCAGTCTATCACTTTTGTAAAGCTAGGTACTAAAGCTATTCAAGACCTGGTTGCTCAACAGCCTGCATTTAACGAGAGAGAAAAGATTTCTTCTACGCAAGATCCATTCCCTATTGTTTCACATGACTCTGCGATGCCCGATATAGTTCAACCAACACTATCTGATGACATCAGTGAGTCAATCTCGTCAAGCGCATCGCCCCCTCACTTTGATGCAATGCCCGAACCGAATACCATTACAACCGAAAGTTCAAAGGAAGTCGAAGAGCTAGCTACCCTGTTCCTTCGAGCTTGTCAATCATATCGCATTCAGATTGACAACTGCGATCCCGAACGTGCCGTAAGGGGGCCCAATGTCTGGCGTTTTTATGTGCGGCTAGCGAGAGAGCAAAAGCTCGATCCACTTCGAAACACTCTTGAAGACATTGGTCGGCAAATGCAAAGATCCGGATTGCTGATCAATACTATACCCAACTCAGACGAAGTTGCTCTAGACGTACCAAGACTTAATCGGGGTAAAGCAGAACTTCTTAGCATTCTTTCTCAGTTCAAGCCGGAAGACACCCTAGAAAGAATGAATATTCCAATCGGTGTTACACCCGAAGGACATCATATTATTCATGATTTGGGTCAAATGCCGCATTTATTGGTCGGAGGCACCACAGGTTCGGGAAAAACCATGTTCCTGTATAACATTATACTTGGCCTGCTTGAAACTCATCCAAATCCAGACACTCTCCGCATGATAATATCAACATCAAAGCCAGAGGATTTTAGTTTCTTTCAAGGCTTACCTCATTTGGAAAACGCGCGTGTCGTTGCAGATGCGGCAGAAGCCGTTCAATTATTACAGACGCAGATAAATCAAATATTCAATGAGCGCCAAGAGATGCTGACACGCGCTCATTGCCGTGATATCGGTGAGTTCAACAAACAAAACAAATCCCAGCTGCCACCGTGGGTCATCATTGTCGACGAGTTTGCTGACCTTGCTGATCAGTTAATGGGTGACAGAGCGGGCAAGCACGCCTTTTACACACTCTTGCGCCGTGTAGCACAGCTTGGTCGTAGTCGTGGCGTCCATTTAATCCTGTGCACACAAAGACCGTCAGCTGATTTAGTTCCAACAAATATTCGCAACTTAATGAACTACAGAGTTGCCTTGAGGGTTAATGATGGTGCGGCATCTCGAATGATCCTTGATGAAGCAGGTGCAGAACAGCTGCAAATGCATGGCGATTTATTATTCAAGGACCAAGCTAACCTTACCCGGGCGCAGGGATATTTTGTGTCGAGCAAAGAACTTAGAATACGTCTAAGTAAGTTTATGTCCTAATAACATGGAAGAAATTGATAAGCGGAACTTTAGATGGTTTCAAAATGATCATACCAAGGCCAATTTAATTTCAATTAAAATTGCGCCTGGAGAACTCCGAGGGTTACGCGGTACAAATGAGCAGCCCTTTCAAGTAGATTTCCTATACCCGATAACAGCTATTGCAGGGAGAAACGGCACAGGGAAAACCACTTTATTAGCACTGGCCTCATGCGCATATCACAATAACGATTCAGGATTTGTTCCCTTTGGAAGGAAAAAAACTTATTACACTTTTTCAGATTTTTTTATTCAATCAAGCGAAGAAGTCCCCCCGGAAGGTATATCTATACTTTACCAGTATAGATATAACCGCTGGCGCAAAACCAATGAAAAGCCAGATGGGGTTGGCGATGGTTGGTTACTGCAGAGAAAAAAACAAGGCGGGAAATGGACAGATTATAGTAAACGTATTCCTCGGAATGTAGTTTACATGGGTATAGAACGGGTCCTGCCAGATGCAGAAAAAAGTACAGCTAGAAACTACAGCAAAATTTTCTCCGCAACATCACTATTTGGTTGGGAAGATGAGGTTCGGCAAATCGTCAGTCGCATTCTCAATCGAGATTATGATGATTTTCAGTATGGATATACAAACAATCAGAAATATCGTTTGCCTATCGTCAGGAGCAAAGGTCTCACCTACTCTGGGTTCAACATGGGGGCAGGGGAAAGCGCTCTTTTCGACATTTTCTCAACAATCTTCGACTGCACACAAAATATCCGAGAGAATCGAGGAATTCTAATTTTATTGGATGAGATAGAATTGGGACTTCACGAAGAAGCACAGCGGCGTCTTATTTACGAATTGAAACGAATTTGTGCTGAAAAACAAATTCAGGTCATCTGTACAACACATTCAGCAGCAATATTTGATTGTCTTCCGCCAGAAGCATGTGTGTTTCTTGAACGGTTTGGTAATTACACAAAAGTTTTATATGGCGTTTCTTCCACATATGCTACTGGCAAGCTGTCTGGAAGATCTTTGGCAGAGTTAGACATCTTTGTAGAGGATGAGGTCGCCCAAGCTATTCTAGAAAGCACTCTTTCCAATGATCTTCGGTCACGTATCAACATTCTGCCCATTGGTTCTGCAGGAGCAATCATACAGCAAATGGCTTCTCGTTACAGGGAAAGAAAAGCAAAAATCAGCTTGCCAGCTTGTGCTATCCTTGATGGTGATCAGGCCAATTTGGAAGGCAAGCACCTTAATACCTTAAACAAGCGCCTTGAAAGCCCCAATGATGAGACCAAAAAAACGGTTAATCAGTGGGCACAGAGTCACATAAGTTATCTACCTGGTTCTGAATGGCCTGAAAAGTGGATTCTTACCCAAGACAAATATGTTTTTAACCTGCTCAGTGATGAGTTCGGTGTAAGCGATCAAGAGCTAAACCAGTTTATTGATGAAGCTCTTTTAGCAGGGAAACATAATGAGTTTTGGACGCTAAGTCGAAAACTTAATCGGGAATTAGCTTATGTTCGTGCTCGCTTCTGCAAACAGGCGATGGAGGCAAACCCTTCCGAAAGGCATCGCCTCCAACAGTTTATTGCCCAATTTCTCACATAATATAGAGCTTCTCTTTTCATTATTATAGAGTTAACCTATGGTTTGTTTCTCATTTCAGCAGGAAAGATGACTAATCCCTCTTTTGTAACTACTATATCGTCCAACAACTTTATTTTTCGTAATGTTTGTATCGTCTGCCGAGCAAGACTAGGTTGAACTTCTTCTAACTCACGTTTACTATCCGCCAACCAAACGGCCGTATCCATCCCACCATCCTCCTTCCCATACACACTAGCCAACGCACCCAATAAAATTGCCCAGCGCCGCTCAGGCGGAAAGGGCGCCAGATAATCCTCTGCTGCGGCTTTGGCTCGTTCTAACACGCCAGTATGGTGGCCTCCTTCGGCCTTGCTCAGGGCATGCTTGCCCATGCGTAAAGCAGCCGCGTACGCTTTGTTCAAGCCCGCGCCCAGCTGCACGGCCTCCGGATCGGCCAGCGCCGCATCCAGCACGGCCTGCGGCGGCCGCGCCTGGCTAACGAGTTCATCGCGCTCAGCCTGCATCGCCTGGATGTGGCTCTTCACCCCGGCTTCCAGTCTGTCCAACCAATGCCCTTCTTCTCCAGCCAGATTGCTGGTACGGGGTGGGGGAGGGCGATTTTCCTTGTCGGACCAATCCACGCTCAGCCGCTGATGCAGCAGCGCCGGAATGGGAATTTTGCTTTCCAGAATCTCGCGTGAGTTCGCATAGTTCCACGACACAACCTGGCTCAAGTCTGCGCCCGTTTTCACGGCACTGTCAATAATATCTTCCAATGGGGCAGGGGGATTGGCTGGCAAACGGCCGTACAGTGCCTTGTTGAGCATCAGGGAATTGCAGTACATGCCCAGGGCGCCCTGGTTAGCAATCGCCTGGGCAACGGCCGTTTCCACCACGTCTACACTGTAAACCTCGCCTGCGCCCAAATTGCCGGCAGAATCTGGGTCTACCAATCCCAGATACGCTGTTTCGACAAAATCCACGCGCGACGGCAGCTTGCGGCTGTCGGCAGTCGGGTAAACGGCCGTTTCCCGCTCACTTGCATCATTCACATTCGTCGTCCAGGGCAGCGTATGGGAATCGGCCGTCGGCTTGAGAATCACATATTCCCCCACCTGGTTAGGGCTGCGCCAGGCCAGCACCTTACGCTCCCCATCATGGTCAGTGAACGGATGCAGCCATAAGGCGTCGTCGTTGTCGGCCCCACCCAAAATCCCAGCAATGCCCTCCCCCTTGGGAGAATCCGGCAGCGCCAGCCAGTCGTCGTCATTGACCCAGGCGGTGCCGCGCTTGTCGTCTATGTGAATGTGGCCTCTGGGCACGTCCAGCTCTTTGATGCCTGCCCGCCGGCCCACGGCCGCCGGCATGACGTAATGACGGCCGCCGGGAATAGGCAGCCGCATTTTCGCCAGCGTGGAATGGTTCAACCGCTTCAAGTGTTGGCTCATCAGGCTCTTGACGTGGCTGCGGAACCACATCGGGTGGCCGCCGCTGGCAAAATATTCCCGCAGCGGCCACGCCTGCACCTCGTCGAGTGTAGTGTGGCGATCGATGCGGCCCATTGCTTCGGCCACCTGCCCGGTTTCTACAGCTTCGACAAACAAGTTGCCTTCATCTTTTAGCCAATCCAACAGTTTATCTTCCTGAAAGAACGGATGGAGATTGATGAGGCTCTGAATGTCCAGACGCATGTCGTTGTGGCCGTGAACGAAGCTGAGGCCGACAAAGGTACGGCCGTTTTCCAGCCGTACCTCTTTCTTAGTATCTTCAGGCAGGAGAAAATCGACGGAACGGCCGTTTTCATCCCGCAAATCATCGGCCACGATGGCATGTCCCTTGTCCTGCCCTTTTGGCGTCATCACGGTGAACTCTACCCGCTGTGCATAGCGCAGCTCCGTTTCCAACCGCTCCCGTTTGGCCGGGGTCAGTTCATCAGATAGCATCATCTTCTTCAACATCTTGCGAGAAATCAGCCCCGCGCCATCCCATACTTTGGCTTCCGCCGGAGATTGCGCCATGTAAGCAACGCGCACATCCTCAGGCGCAAAGAAGCCGCTGACAAAATGGGGGCGCATAAGGCGCGAGATGCGCTTGGACAGGACAAAACCGCCCTTGTGCATATCCAACGGCAACCCGGTCGCCTCCAGAAACTGCTCTGTCGTCATCCCGTCCACATACAGGTCGCTGACCTGGCTGCCATTAACCCAGCGCAGGGTAGGGGCATCCAGCCCAAATGTATGCGCGGCATGGGGCGCGGCCGTTTCGTCCACCGGCCGGGTGAGAATACGCCAGGCACGCTGGGTCTGCTCCAGGAAGGGGAACGTCGCGCCGCCGCGAGCATCATTGAAACTGGTGATGGTGTATGGCAGGTCGGCCAGGATTGTCTCCGGCAAAATGGCCGTCCCGCCGCTGGCTGCACCGCGTCCACCCACTACCCACCTCCTTCGCGACGCTGATCCCGACGCGCCGCGCGGATGTTGGTCCAGCGGGTGGGATAGGTGACAACTTCCGCCAGTTCGTGACAGGCTGCGGGCAAACGGCCGTAACTCAACACCACCAGCGGTTCCAGCCGCCGCACCATTTCCACAAACCCATCTACAAACAGCCGGTACTCCAGCGGCGCATCCAGATTAACGCCCACGGCCGACACGGCTACCACGCTGCGCCGGGGCACGCCCAGAAAGCAGAAGTCATAGGAAACGGCCGTACTCCAGCTCACCGTAGGAATAACGGTAAAACCCTCCTCCTGCCAGAAACGGCCGCACCAGCGGTTGCGGTAGACGTTCCACAGCTGCAGCGTCAGCGGCCAGTCGCGGTAAAGGGAGAAGTCCGGTGTCAGCAGCATGCGGTAAGGGGCCAACGCTGCCAATGCCTTGTAAGGCCGGTTCCATACCGTCTCGAAGCGATAATCGTGCAAAAAGAAATGCACGCAGCCGTCATCCAGGGGTTCATTGGCTCGGATGCGCTGCCGGTAGGGGACCAGCCAGCCGGGCACCTGATGCACAGGTGTGTGGCTTAACGCGGGAATGCCATACGCATTATCTGCCCGGAAGCGGTATCCGGCGTGCAGGGCGTCGAAATTGCCCGGTTTGCTTTGCCAGCGATGCGAGGTACGGGTCATCAAATCGCGTCCTTGGCGGTGCTGCCGGTATTCGCGTCAGCGTCAGGGCTGCCGTCTTTGGCAGACGCCCGTGTTTCCGCCGCGTCGTCCTGATCATCTGGTGCCGGCATTTCCACCGGGGTAGGGGGCTGTACGCTGATCGGCGACGCTGCTGCCGCCGCCGGTGGTTCAGGCGTCTCCAACCAACGGGTATACACGCGCTCCCCGTACCGCGGCCGGGGCAGGCGCAAAAGAGAGGCTGGCGGCAGCTTGTCAAAGAGCGGAATCGGGTTCAGCCGCTGCCCCAAAAAGACCAGCCGCTGCGCGCCAGCGAGGGTGGAGACCATCACCTGCTCTTTGGGCAGGGCCATGACCTGGCTGGGCAGCAGCTCCGGCCGCTCCTGCCAGGACCAGGACGCGCCCTGGTTGCTGTTGGTCTGCAAATTGGCCCGGCCCTCTTTGTCTTTGTGCTGGCGCGAACCGCGTGACGAAGAATGCACCGGGTTGGCGCGTAACGTCATCCCGTACAACCGGGACATCGTTTCGGCCGTTTCGTACTCGGTAGGCGGATACCAGACCTGGTGGGCGCAGTTGGAAAGAATGGCGCTGGTGCCATCCAGCCCGTACAGTTCCTTTAGCTGGGCGATGGACTGCACGTACAGCAGGAGCGTGATGCCATAGCCACCGCAGGTGGCCAGGTAGTCGGCGATGTTCTTCAGGCCCACGGCCGGCAGCTCGTCAATAGCCACCAGCAGGCGCTCCTTCGTGCTCTGTCGCATTTGATGGCGCAGCATGGCGGCGATCATGGCGGCGACCACGCCGCCGACGCCTTTCAAATCTTGCAGGGAGTAGGTGATGTAGATGGTGCCGTTCTGCCGCGCCCAGTTGGGATCAATGACCAGATGGCTGCCCGCTTCCGGCGGGGCGATGGTATCAATATGTTTCTGGTAGGTGGCCAGCCGGGTAGTGAAGTTGCCAAAGGCAGAGGTCACAAACCGGTCGTCCCGGTACGCTTCCGGCTTGGCGCCGTTGGTGAAAACGCGCACGTGGCGCTTGGCGGCGGGAACAGTCTCCAGCCCGGCCAGCGCCTCGATGGCGTCGCTCTCGGCCAGGTCCAGCAGCACGCGGATGGGGTCCAGTTCTTTCGCCTGGGCGTACAAGCCGGCGGCGGTGAAGAGGGACATCGCTTTTTCGGCAAAGATCGTTTCCCGGCTCTCCCACGGCCGCATCAGGTGGGTATGCAGTTCGGCAATGTCATCCCGATCCAGCAGTTGGCGGTAGGTGGCGGCCAGGTTCATCTGGTGACCGGGCAGGCAGTAAATGGGACCAAACTGGCTGCGCCAGGCGGCCGTACGCGCCATCTGCTCCCCCTTCGGGTCCACGACCAGTGCCGGGCCGGGCCAGGTGAGCAGGGTATCGGTTAAATGAAGTCCCTTTCCCGAGCGGGTGGGCCCCGAGACCAGCACATGGCCCTCACCAGTGGCGTAATCCAGACCGACTTTGATTTCTTTTTTCTTGTCATCGGTGATGGTGGCATAGGGCACGCCACGCTCGACAGCCAACTGCTGCGCGACTTCCTTTTCCTGCAAACGACCCTGGGAGCGGGCGAATTTGCCCAGCATCTTCTGCATGTTGAATAACGGGTTGGGTGCCTGGTCCAAAATGTAAATGAAGCCAAAGACAGCGCCGGGGAGGGCCAGGGCCAGGACGACCCAGAACAGGTTCGGCTCCTGGGCTGTTTCCTGGATCAGCCCCAGCCCTTTCAGCCCGCCCCAGAGGAAGCCGAAACCGCCCATCCCCACGGCCATCAACAGGCGGGCCAGGCCGGTCAGCCGGGCGATACCGGCCACGGCCGTGGGTGCGTAGGCCGCGCCGGCTAGCCAAAAGAGGCTGAATCCTAGCAGGAACAGCCGCCAGCGTTTCTTCGGGGCGGCGGGCATCTCCTGCCACCACTGCTTAAAGTACGTGCCGTTCTTAATTTCTCCCATTTCTAAATTCATAGGTCTATCTCCCATCCTCGATGCTGCGCCGGTTCCAGCGCCGCTTCGTCTTCCTGCACCGCAGCCAATGCGGGCGTCATTTCTGTTTCTAACTGTCGTTCCTGGTGGCGTTGGGCTTGCAGCTGCTCCAGTTCCGTCTGCATCTTTTGCTGCCACTCCTTGTAACGGCCGTTTGCCAGCTTCTCCCGGCGCAGCAAAATCACGTGGGCGTGCTGATTGTCGGTATCTTCATGGACCATCATGCGCCACTCGCGCATGTCGCTCAGCTCGCTGCCCTGCCGCAGGACGTGATTGAAATCCGCCGCGGTCAGGCCGCCGTAGCGGGTGGAGAGCAAAAGCTGGTAGGTGTGTTCATAGCCGTAGCGATGCACCTTCTCTTTGGCCCAGTGCAGGGTTTCCTTATGCGCGGCCGGGTTGCCGTTGTGGTCCAGCCAGAGACCGCGCGGTTTGGCTTCTTGATTCAAATGGTCTTCATAACGGCCGTAAGCAATATAGTTCATCAGCCCCTTCATCTGGGCATAAGCGGGCTTGCCTTTGGCCGATTTGTTGGCGATGCGTTCGCCGCGCACAATGGCCAGCAGTTGTTTAGCCATGCATCGCCTCCTCTTCATCGCCGGCGAACAGTGCCTGCACCCGCGACACCGACTTCTTCAGCCGTCGGATCGCGTCCTGCTCCACGTTGTGTGTGATGTCATCGTGGAAGGCGCGAATGCGGGTATGGGTCTGGTTACGGCCGTCGCGGGAAATGTTCATCATGGCTACGAAGTCGTCGGGGTTTTCGGCCGCCATTTCGCGGATGAGCTGCAGCATAATCCCCTCAGACATGGTGCGTGAGGCGGCCGCTTCGATGGCGATGTCGGACAGCAGGCGGGCGATGCGGTTGAAGGATAGGCGGATGCCCTGCAGCGTCGTGGCGCGCAGGGCGGGAATGGCGTAGGCACTGCGTTCATCATCCAGGCCCATCAGGGCCAGGGTTTCGATGGCAGCGCTGAAGTTGAGGCCGTTGGCTTTGGCCCACGCTTCAATCTTCTCGCGGCCGAATTCGGTCAGCATGATGTGCTTGGAGTACGTCTTGTCCGGCCGGCGCGTGCGGGCATCATCCGCTGGGGTAAATAGCTCAGCCATAGATCATCTCCTTGATATGGATTGCGGCCACCGGGATCGGTTGGCCTGCTTGATTAGGGAAACGAAAAAGGGGGACACCCAAACGCAAAAACCGGCGCAGACTATACACGGCCAACAGCCGCCCACGAGGGCAGACATATTGACCAGCGCCAGACCACGCCGGTTGCGTTGGGGTTATTGAAAAATGTTGGGGGTGTGTTTTTGCCGTTGTCAATGAATGCACTCCAGTGAGTGCATCCATGCGATTACGGGGCCATTCTACGCACAGCTGGCCGGTTTGTCAATGTATGTTGCGTTACTAACTGTACGTCCCTATGCTAACTGTACGTCTCTTGTTCTTTGTTTAATGTTGTTTTTTACAGGGCGGACGTACAGTTAGCAAATTATCATATCTAGCAACGCAAACCAGCCTTTAATTGTCTGCGGCGACTAGCCGGGCAAATATTGTTATGAACTACGTATCACTATAACTTCATTGAGGATTATTTCCCCCATAGTGAGGGTGATACAGGAAAGGCGCTCCAGGTTTTCCAGCGACTTAGCAATCCGTGCATCAGGTCGTTCTCTTTCCATCACCTCAACAAGTTGATCTACGGTCAAGATACCATCTTCCTTTTCAAGTTTATACAATGCTACAAGCACCTTTGCATCAAACTCGTCGATATCCACAGACGACAACTGCAATATTTTTTGCAAAAACCGGATTGCTACCAAGGCCAGCTTAATAGGGCTTTTTGTTGAAGAAGCCAGAGCCACACTGCTACTCACTGCCTCCAAAAGGAATTCACCTAATTTGAACTTCAGATTGGGTATTTTAATACTAGTTGCAACCGTAATATCACCCTCTTGATCAAGGGCAATCTTTATCTGTTGGATTGTCTCGGCATCTTGAGTTTCATTCACAACTGGTAATTCAACCAGATAATTCTGCATCAAGTTTACAGTATTTAGTTGACCAGCTTGTTGCATAACAGAAAGTAAGTTTTCTTGTAATTCACTTGTCATTGTTTCTTCCTTATAAATCAAGTTTAGCCTCTAATCGAGACTCTTTCTTTTCGACCTTGATCACATCGCGACCTGTAAAGTGCCGCCATCGGCGGTTGATTGTTTTTATAACTTTATTTGATGTATCGGCTTGTACACTTGATGTGGAGCATAACGTCCTTAGAAATTGCCGCTCTATCTTTGATACTGCAACTATTTTAGTTTTCTGCGCAGAAAAAGCATCCATATCTTTCCTTGAAGCAGCACAATTTGGATAAATGATTTTCCACATTTTCAACAAGACTTCGCGGCTAAACTTGTGATCCTGCGTTACGCTTGGGACACCCATTATTTGCGCGACTTGAATATGCTGCAGATATTCCCCGTGATGAAATAGCCGACCAATAGACTTTATCATTTCCAAGTCTTCTTCAGAAGTAATACTTCCAGGTTCAGCATCAGGCATCCAATGATAAGGCTCAACTCGCAAAAAATCCCCTCGAACCCACACACGACAACGTTCTCTTCCCATCAAAAGGTAAACGTCGTAATCTTGGACAATGAGTAGTTTCCCCTGCTTATAGTAGCCCCAAAGCGTATCAAAAAATCGTTCCCATTTAGCTTCCCTAAATGCCTCAAACAAAGGTCTGGGCATTCGTGGTCCATCATCTTGTGCAATTTCAAATTGTCCACTCACGGCTTCCTGAAGAATGGGGGCAAATTCATTAATTGGAATAGAATCCATCAAAGACATCGGAGTACCGTGGACCCCCATAGATGTAACCAGCACTAGTCCATTAGGCTGGGTTTGATAACCTAATATTGCACGATGGATATGCTTCATCTTAAAGATCAACATGATGTTTCTTAAGGTGTGGAATAAAAATCGCGCTGTTTCTAAAGCACTACTGATATGCTCTTTGAAGTATGTGTCGTTTTCATAACCGCTAAAAACTTGCTGTTGCATAAGTTGATCTGCATAAAAAGAGAGCTCGAAATCGAGTTTTTTCACAGAATCCACCTCTACCCAACGGGCAAACTCTCCTTTCCGAAGTAGGTGTGCAAAATCTAAAAGATCAGGATGAATCGGGGCATTGGAAAAATTACAGATGCAATCGACTAAAAGAGCACATCTGTGGGTGTCTACGCTCACCAAATCAATAATCCTTTGCTGAATAAAATCGGACACTTTTTGTTGATAATCGTGCCTGGATCTGACTTTGCACAGTTCGATCACTTTTCGATCTCGAAAAAAATATCCCTGTATAAAGATAAAAAACAACTCGGGATCATTGAGCCGAGAATCCTTAGCAGCTAGAATGCGTTGGATCTGCTTAACCATAAGATAACCCATAAAATATGGAGATGTCTCAGTCCTCGTGTTCTCTAGAAAAATCTGTAACAATCCGCTTTGGTATTTTGAGTCTCTTGCCTCAGTAATAAAAGCAGAGATGTCTTGAAGAGTCAGTACCCCATCTCCTCTAAATTGTTCTGTTTTCACGAGTTCTGCGGCAAAATGGAATACTTCTGAAGCAGCATCAAACTTGGTAGATAATGCAAAATCGAATTGAACAAAAAGCGCGATCCCCTCAAGTAGCCAACGATAACTATCAATTAGGTCAAAATAGTTAGCAATACAATCGCCATAGAATTCATAGAAAGTCTCCAAACTGATCAATCGACTCCAATTTTTATCTCCTTGTGCACGAGAGAATAGTTCAGGAAATTCGATATTTGCCTGTAGTTCCGAAAAGACAAGAGCTATTGGTCTTAGGGCTTGAAAATAAGCACACAACCACCCAAAGGGGCCTTTCAAAGCTAATTGATGCGTAAATTCATGAAGTACCACCGAAACATCTTCAGGTTTGACCTCATTCGTTTTGAATCCAAAATTTATAGGCATGAATGATAGGTACGAATAACCGTCTGCAAAATCCACGAAAGAAACGCCCGTTTGTGACCAAATCTGCATATTTATATACCTTGGCTTGTATAAAACTATCGGAAATCAGAAAAGTCTATAACGATTATAATGCGGCATCTGCATGGCCGAAAGAGATAATCGTTTTACAGGGTGGTGGGGGGCATGGTATGCAGGTGTATAGCGAGCTTGATCGCTACCAAGGTGAGGGTTTTTTGTTTTGTAAATTTAGGAAGGAAGTGAGTGTATAACCGTTCTCAACTACCATTTTTACGTCCAGCCAAATTTTACCGCCTTATGTTCTTAACCAGATGTGACAGTGATCAAAACCCCAAATGTACGCTTTCCCAGACGTAAAATTTCTGTAGTGCAAAAACACCCCGCAAAGTAGGGTGGGGGGTGGGCACGGTGCCTGATGGCAAAGCCATCAGATTGAAGTCCCTGGACTTCAATAGGGGCGGGTGGGTGGGTATCACCTTGCGCCAATCAGAGCATTTCAGATTCGCCGGAAGCTTTGCCAGAAAGCCCGTGCTGGCCCTCCAAGAGGCTTACATTTCACCCACAGTTATCATGGAAAGGAGGCCTCCCGCACACGGAAAGCCCCCTTCATTTGCTAATACAGTTCCCGTCCTTTGCCGTAATGCTGCCCGTTATATGAGCGGGTAACACGCCGTACATAGGGACTCCGGCGCGGGTAAAACAGGATGCCGACAATGAGTAAGCCACAAATGATGACAATCGCTTCCAACATAGACAAAGCCTCCAAAAAGAAAAAAGAGCAGTCACCCAATAGGGCAACTGCTCTTGCTGTCATGAATGATGCCGTTCTAGAACGGGATAGAATCGTCCTCATAAGCTGGTTCCGCCGCACCGTTGGTGTGGCCATTGGCCCCATTAGCGCCATTGCCGTTACCGCCCAGGAACTGCACCCGGTCGGCCACCACTTCAAACGAGGCGCCGATAGAGCCATCGTTGCGCGTCCACAGGCGCGGCCCGCCGGTAGCCGGGTCCGGGCGCAGCCGCCCTTCAATCAACACCTGGCGGCCTTTGCTCAGGTACTGGTTCGCGGCCTCAGCCTGGCGACCCCAGACCGACACGCGATACCAGGTCACTTCTTCCTGCTGCTCGCCGGTGGCGCGGTCGTTCCAGCGGCGGTTGCACGCCAGCGAAAAGTTGGTCACGGCTTGCCCGTCGGGCATGTAGCGCATTTCCGGGTCCTGACCCAAATTGCCAACAATTACGAGTTTCTGATACATGGTTTGTCTCCTTCAAAAGTGATAGGGTTGATAAAAAACTTCACTTCATCCGGCGCGATAGCGCCCAGCGCCAGCCCTACCAGCCCCTTTGTCGAGCGCATTCCCTTTGCCCCACCGGAAAAAGAAAAAGACGGTTACCAGCCCTGGCAGGCCGATAACCGTCTTGATGAATATGAAACAACGTCGCGACACGACGCCGCTACGCTGCGGCCGGTTCGAGGATAGCGTGGACGTTGCCGTCTACCACGTGCGCCCAGGCGATACGCCACTGGTCGTAGCGGATGGCAGCCAGCTCGTGGTCGCGCTGCACGTAGCCGAACAGGTTGCCGTGCGCGGTGCGCGTGATCACGCGGTTGCCGTCGGTCACCTCGGTGGTCAGCAGCAAGCCGCGGAAGCGCTCCTGCACGAAGTCGGCGATGCGGGCCTTGGCCTGGTCACGCTCGGCGGGCGGCACGTCGCTCATGCGGGTGTATTGACGGCCGTTTCGTGAGTTCAGCCAATTTAGCCAAACGCCATTCAGCCTGACCGGCACCCCGGCAGACCGCACAGCAGGCGCCTCGTCGTAATACAGAACAGCGCCGGCAGCCGTCCACACCGGTTCGCCCAACAAACCAATGTGGCGCAGCGCATCCAGCATCTGGTGGGCAATGCCAGGGTAGCGCCCGCTACCCCATTCCCGGCCGCCTTCCTCACGCTGTACGCCCAACTGCCAGACAAGCGCATCGCGCACCGGCGCGCCGTGCTGCGGCCCCTGCGCATACAGGTACGCCGCCGCCCCCAACAGCACAAACGGCCGTTTCGCCTCCGGCCACTGCTGCAGGAATCGGTCGCTGGCGGCGCGGGCAGCATCGAAGCTTGTACTGAGGGGCGATGTGCCTTCGCTGGCCGAAGCATCCACATCTTCTACGTCACCGCTTGCGCCGAGTGCCTGGCGCATCACCTGGCTGTAGGCCCGGCGCAGCTCCTTGCCCACATGCAACCAGTCACGGCCGTGGTCAAAGAGGGGCAGAGGCGGGCACGCTTCAACTGCCAGCGCTTCCACGTCAGCCCAATACTGTGCCTTGTGCATCTCCAGCGCACTGGCCAACGTATCGAGCCAGTGGGCAATCTGGCGACCACTTTCCGCTTCGTTCGCCTGCGGCCGCAGCCATTCCGGCAGCCGGTCCAGCAGCACGACCGGCATGGCGCGGCTGGCATTCGCCTGCCCATGTTTCACCATACGCGTGATGGCCATCTGGTTCCACTGTTTGACGGGCGCCAGGTTCAACCCGGTCTTCACCGAGCCGTCGATGACCGCTTCCAACGTCGCCGGCAACTGGTCCGGCAGGCGGCCGTAAATGGCCTTGCACATCATGAGCGCATTGCAGTGCGCCCCCAACACACCCTGGTTAGCCGCCGCTCGCTGAATGGTTGACGCCATCGCCTCGACGGAGTATGATACATTTGTTCTATTGCAGTCGCTTGCTTCCGTTAATTCGCCGTACTGATAGGTGACACTATCAATGCGGTTCGGTAGCAGGCGGCTTTGCATTTTGGGGTAGGAGAGCTGGCGACCGCCGGGTACATCCCATGCAATCATGTGACTGGCGTCTGTTGGTTGCAACAGTACGTACTCGCCCAGCTGGTTGGGGCTGCGCCAGATGAGCATCTTGCGGCCGCCGCTGTCGGACACATCGCTGAAAGGCATCACCCAGACCGCATCATCCCCGTCACAGCCGCCCAGCACATCGACGATGAAAGTCAGCCAATCTTGGTCGTTGACCCAGGCCGTGGCGCAGGCGGGGTCCAGTTCGATGCGACCTTCCGACACCTGCCGATTGCCCACCGCCGCCGGGAAGATGTAGTAACGGCCGCCCGGCGCGGGACAGCGCAGTTTGCTGGCGCGGCTGCCCAGCCGCTTGAGGTGCTGCCTGGCCACCGCTTTCACCATCCCGGCAAACCACATCAGGCTGCCGCCGCTGGCGATATACTCACCCACATGCCAGTCGGACAGAGAATCCAGGTCGCTGACAGAGTCGGCATCGTAGAGACGCTTGAGAATACCGGCTAAACGGCCGTTGCCAATCCCCTCCAGAAACAGTGCGCTTTCCATCCCTGCCCAGGCCAGCAAATGTTCTGGCTGAAAGAACGGGTGCAGGTTAATGAGGCTCTGGATATCCAGGCACATCTGGTCTTCGCTGTGCGTGGGATGCAGACCGATGAAAATACGGCCGTCCACCAAGGCCAACTCCTGCTTGGCGCTATTAGCCGGGAACATGAAATCGACGGCCAGGTCATCCACCACCAGGACGTGCCCCTTGTCCTGTCCGCCAGCGTGCAGCGTCGTCACCTCAAACCGGTCCGTGTGCAGCAGTTCGCGGCGGTGGCGATCATCGAGAGCTTGTCCTGAGCCTGTCGAAGGATACAGACTGTCGGCCAGGCGCTGGATGAAGCCACGGCTGACCTGACCGCTGCCGTCCCACAACTTCTCGTCGAGCAGGTCGTTGTAGTCAATGGTGACCTCAGCCTCATCAAAGAAGCGCCAGTAGCGAAACGGCCGCATCACGCGGGAGAGCCGTTTGGACAGCACATAGCCACCCTTGTGCAGCGAGAGCTGCAAGCCGGAGCGGGCCAGGAAAGCCTCGGTATCTGTACCGGGCACATGCAAATCCAGCACCTTATCGTCCTTCACCCAGCGCAGAGCCGGCCCTGAGCCTGTCGAAGGGGTGGGGGGATCGGCCTGGAAAATTTGGTTCAGTGCTTCTTCGTCACCAAAGGAGCCTGTCCTGAGCTCGTCGAAGGGACGGGAGACAATCTGCCACTGCAAGTCGTTAGGCAGAAACGGATAAGCTAAACCACCACGGTTGTCATCAAAACGTAAAACGGTCATCATCTTTCTCCTGTTTGAATTGGGGTTGAATGGATCAGAAAAGGGAGGCGGACACGGATGCGCCACTCCCCCAAAAGCATTAGAAGGGAAAATATTCGTCATCGGCCGGTGGGCAAGCCTGGCCGTAAACCACTTTGGGCAGCCGCTTCTGCCAGTGGCTGTAAAAGCCGGGCCGGCGAATCTCATCCGCCCCCAGACAGAGCACATAGCCCAGGTGCAGCTTGCCCCAGGGCGTGGGAATGCGGATGCTGATAAAGGCATCATCATGGTCCAGGACGAAGCACTGGTTGATTTCCAGATGTATCGGCCCGAAGAAAGCTGCGTAAGCGTCCTCACAGGCGCCATGATGTTCTTCGTAACCACGCGCCCAGCGGCTGAAGATGAGACGAGAAACCAGGTTAAACACACGTTGGGTAAACATTGAAACAAACACTCCTTTGTTGATTGGGGGAAAATGTGAAACGGCCCTTGCGGGCCAGAAAGATTTGGGGATGAACAATGCTAAAACGGCAAGTCCAACATCATGGCACTGACATGCTGCGGATTGACGCCGGCCGGGTACGTCGCCGCTGCCATGCAGGCGATCAGGGCGTCTTCACCGCCACATAATCGTTCTGCCAGCTGCACCCCCGTCAGCCCGTCGAAGAGAGAATCCAGGTCCGTGAGCAGCGCGCCATCCGCGCCTTCTTCCTGATAGAAGTAGCCCAGGGCGTGGTCATATCCATATGAAACGGTCATTTCGCCGTTTGCCGTTTGTTTCTGAAACCAATATCGGGACATCAAACACTCCTTTTATGATTGGGAAAATCATCGTGATCCTCAACGCAAAACGGCCGTACCCTGTGTCGAGTACGGCCGTTGCTAGGCGATTTGTTGATTGGCAAATTAAACGGATTGGCGCTGCACCCACGCAGCAGCCGATTTCACCACGTCGCCGTGGCAGGGGCCGGGCTTACACCAGCACACAAGCACCGATGACGGGTCAATAGCCCGCAGCGCAGCCAACACAGCTTCGTCGCCGGCCTGAATACGCGCCCACAACCAGCGGCGATAATGGGGCAGTGTCCGCCCTCGACCACCAAAGTCGCGAACCCTAAACGGATTTGCCAGTGGAGACTGTGGCAGATTGGCTGTGCGGTTGGCGCGCCCGATGTAGATCCACCGGTCACCAAAAACCTGGTTCAATGCCTCGGCAGAACCGTATTGTTTGAAGTTGATAACATTGCACATGGGGCACCACATGATTCACGCCACCAACTGCCGCGCCGCTGCCTGGGCTAACGCGTCACACCGTTCATTCATGGCATGGCCGCTGTGCCCGGCGACAAGCTGCACGCGCAGGTGATGTCCGGCAGACAACGCACGTACCTGCTGTACCAGGTCACGATTGGCTCTGGCTTTGCCGCCGTTCAGAATGGTGGCCACATACTGGCTGTCTGTGACCACCGTCACCTGGCAGCGACGTTTGAGGGCGGCCAAACCGGCAATGACCGCCTTTAACTCCATACGATTATTGGTGGCATGCGCCTCGCTGCCTGTGAGTGTCCTTTCATGGGCGCCGCTCTGCAAAATAGCCGCATATCCACCAGGGCCGGGATTCCCTTTGCAGGAACCGTCTGTGTACAGAAAAACTTGATTCATATTGAGCAAACCTCCTTTGCTTGAGTAAACAAAAAGGCCGGGTGCAGACGCACTGTCTACAACCGGCCTCTAAAATCTTCACAAAGCCCATGGCCGCAGGCCATTATGGGTAGCAAAAAGAGGGTGCTGCTCTATTTCCTGCCAGTTTGTCCTTGATGAAAAATCACGAACAGACGGGCACGCTATTGACCTTTTTGTAGGATTTACTAAATAGTGGGACTCATCCAGTAAATAACGGGACTCGTTCATTAAATAATGGGACTGTGGTGGTGCTTACTCCTGTAAATGATGTAGGATTCCTGGTTTTCAGATCGGCGTTGTTTGTAGGCTAGTTCCGTTTTTTACTGGATATTGTAGGCCAGTTTCATTATTTACTGACACGCTCTTTATTTGCCTTTTTGTCTACCTCTGGAGGCCAGTCCCATTATTTCGTGGACCAGTACCATTATTTAATGAATCCTACACTTTTCGTCCTGCCTCAGCCCAGGTATCCAGAAAATCCAGCACAGCCTGATACTGACTCTGCCGGATATTTTTATAGCTGGTGACCCGAAAACGTCGGTGGAGTTCTCTGAAAATGCCTTGATAATGGTTCTGGCTGGAATCCTTCTCGGTCATTTCAGTGGCAATCGCCAGCACTTTTGCAGAAATATCTGCCGCCTGCTCATCGGTAACGGCATCCCGGGGGGATAACTTTGCTTCCAGCGCCGTGATCCGTTTTCCATATTGCCCAATCACGATCGCCGCTTTGTCCAGCCGGGCCATCATACGCATTTGTTCTTCTGCTAACCGGGCGACCGCCAGCGCGTTCTCGCGGATTTGCTGCAGCGCCGCCATTGTTTCCGGGTTTGTTTGCATCCAATCATCCGGCACTGTGCGGTTGACAAAAGCATCGGCCAGGATCCGATAACATTCCCGTTGATATTGGATTAGCCGCTCTTTCAATTCTTCTTTAACGCGGTTGGCATTAATGCCAAACAGCCAGCCGTTAATCATGTCCAGGGGAAGGCAAAGCATCTCCCGGCGCTGGTCTGGCTGACCCTGCGTGGTTGTAACAACCACGCAGGGTATAAGCTCTTGCGCTAATACGGCGTCACGATTAATACGCTGTCGCTGGCTTGACCAATCAATGCCAAGGTGATCGCAAATCGGACGCACAGGGATATAAACAGAGGATTCACCCTCGGACTCAATCAGAACGGCCGTTAACTCATCACCATAAAACTCAACAACTTTTTGCTCAATCGGCACCAACGCATTGCTTTCTTCTGCCATATCTCACCTATTATTGCTCAATGAATGATGTCCAATTCTAACAGAGGGCCAAGGAGAACCAAGAGAATATCAAAGGTATCAATCGTTGCGGTACGTAGCTGCTTACATGACAAAGCAGCAAATTGTTACCCCGCCACCACTTGCGTCCGCTGCCGGTAAAAATCCAGGAGCGCCGTTTTGGATGCCGGCGCAGACTGTTTCTCGGCCAGATACTGGCGATATGTCTGTACCTCCGTCAGATTTTTCCCGTCAACCAGGGTCCCGTTGCCATATTGCAGCGGTTGTTTAACCGCTGTGCTGCCATTGGTCGGGCTTGCGGGTTTGCCATTGGCTTGACCGTTGCTTTTACGGGTAACCGGACGGCCGTTCGCCACAGTAGTCTGCTGCGGATGAATCCCATTGTTCTGGGCGGAGCCGTTTTGGGGTTTGGCAGCGCCGTTCGGTCCTCCGTTCTGCTCGCTTGCTGCCGCTACCAGCAGATAAGGGGCAGGCTGTCCCACAGATTGTTGATGCACCATCATCCGCAGCACATCCCAGGCATGGAGATAGGCTAAAACGGCCGTTGCCATCCGCCGCGCTTCATACAGCTTGAAGGTAACGTTGACTTCCACTTTTGCCGGCCCGTTCGGCGTGATCGCCCCGGTGGGGGTCAATTTACCCGGCCCGCTTTTCAGTTCCACGTACACATTTTCACCTTTGACGGCAATGGACAACACCCGGCTGGTAGCAGGTTGACCATTTTTCGGCGGCGTGCCCTTATATTCTCTGTGACTGAAGCTTTGCTCGCCGCGCGCCAGGGCGCCAAAAATAACCCGCGCATCTTCAACATCGATGAAGGCATTGGCAAATCCTTGTTTATTCATGCCCTGGCCTTTAACGTAATTGCCGGCAAACAGCCTTAGCTTCCCAATGGCCAGCGCATCCTCGACGTGCAAAAACCGTGATTGAGTAACATGGCTGTACAGGCGGACACGGGTAGGGGAGGGGGAGGGTTGGTTATTCATGAGGGCATCTCCTGGTAATATGAAATTCTTGTTTTGAGGTTGTTGCGCCAGCCTGCTTACATGACGCAAGCTGGCTATTGGTCTGGGTTCTGCTTCAATCTGCGCGAGATATTCGTGCAGGCGGCCTTCTAAAGGGGTCATAGCACTCACTTCGCATAGTTCTAGGAACAAAACAAATAATCACCTTGCTGCCGACCAAACCGTCAAGGGTGCGCTTGATGACGGGCGACAGACGATTTGTTAACCACTCATACGCATACTCGTTGCGCACCACCACAACCCAAAAAGCCGGGGTGCTGGGGGCGATCAAAATGTGGCTGTCTACCAGCCAGGTGTTAAAGGTCGCTTTGGTCATCTGCTGGTGCAGATCGGCCAGCACAAGCGGCCACAGCTTGTCGGGGGCAGCGGCAAGAGGGGAGAAAACGGGTTGTGAAACGATAGATTCGCTCATCATAGGCACGTTCCGGAAAATGAGGATAGGTTTCAAACGGCGGCGAATGTCAGGCATACGCTCAGCCATGCTCAACTGTTACACAGATAATTGACTCAACAGCAACCGCGGCCGCGGCACGGGCGGCGGCGCGGATTTATGCAAGTCAGCAGGTTCGTGTGCTTCATCGCTCTCATCATGCTTCGCCTGCTTTCCGTTCAAATGCGTACTGATGACCGCAACACCGTTGGGCTTTTCTTGCCCGTGGCCGTGGCTGTGGCCATTGCCGATTGGCGAATGGCCATTGGTGAAATGCGATGCCTGTTGGGGAGAACGGCCGCTGTCGCCGTTGGTCACAATTAAACGATCTGGAACCAATAACGGCCGTTGACTCAAGTGGCCATTGCCATTGATTACAACGGCAGCTTCTTCATCTGTCTCTTCTTCTACCATCTGGTAGTCGCCAATAATGGTATTCGCCTGGCGCAGGCTGGCATTGGCTTCAGCAAAGGCTTGCTGCAAACTGTGGGCGTCAATCTGTACGTCACCGGTGATGATTTTGGCCAGCGTGGCCACCAGGTCACCGGAGGTGAGGTCATCCAGTTCCGCCAGGCTGTCATCGCCCACGGTGTCGCCGTTGACGCGCAGAGCCGCGGCCACTTTGGCGGCCACCAGGCGCAGGGCGTCCTCCTGGATGGTCTCTTCATAAGCGAAAAAGTAGACCTTCACCGGCTCCGTCTGACCAATGCGCCAGGAGCGACGGCTGGCCTGGAGGACGGTGTAGACACTGTAGTCGATGGCCATCCAGACGATGGTGGGGAAATCGAGCAAGTCAATGCCCGTCTCTACTTTGCGCGGATGGGTGATGATCACATCCGCGCCCGCCTTGACCTGCTTTTCCACCCACTTTTCGCGCTGGTTGGGTGCGGCGCGGAGGATAGTAGCCTTCAGTCCGGCCGCTTCCAGCATTGCTTTCCACTCTGGCTGGATATCCAGGGTGTCGGTCTGCTGGCACAGCAGCAGGACGCGCCGTCCCTGGGCTTTCTCTTGCAGGCACAGCTCAATGATTTCTTCCTCTTTCGGGCCAACGAAGTCATCCGACAGTCCGGGCACTGAGGCGACAACAGTGCCGGTGCGGGGGCACTCGACCACCTTGGCCCGGCGCGGCGAATCCGGCCAGAAGAGCAGAGCGTAGAGGTATCCGGCCAGCAGCGATTTGTCGCCGCGAATGAGCCGTTCTTTGAGTTCTTCCTTCAGCTGCTCCTTGAGCGATTCGTAACGAACGGCCTGCTCCGGGGCCATGGAGACCGAAACCGGAATCTCGGTGTAAGCGGGTAGGGGGAAACCCATATCCCCCAGCGACAGGAAGACCGACCGATTGAGCAGCCAGGGCAGCATCGCCGGGCTACCGCCGGGCAGCTCTTTGAAGCGCACGTTGGAGCGGCTGTTGGCCGTCTGTCTGCCATCTTCGTCGAGAGTGACGGTTTCAATCCGCTGCAGGATGCCGTAGGCTGAGACCCAGTCCCGGCTGCGCAGGCGGCGCTGGCCGTTGGCCTCTGGGTCTACGTAGGTTTTGCCCATTTCTGAGGCAAGACGGAAAAGCAGGTAAAAGAGGCTGGACGCTTTGCCGCCGTAGATGGTGCCGGTGAGGGCGACCACCTTCTCAGCTGCCTGGGCCAGGTGGTGCATGGCGTACCCCTGGTCGCTGTCAAAGCCTTTGTACTGATGAACCTCATCCACTAACAGCAGATCCAGCTTCCCTTTGCCCCGTTTCTTGATGTAACCAGCCAGAGGTATCTTGCCATAGCCGAAGGTGTCGCGCACGGCCGTACCATGCCATTTCTCAAGTTCATGAAAAGGCACCGGCTGTCCTTTGTCGGTATAGCTGCGGATGAGTCGCTCTCGCTGGGCGTACAGCTTGAAGTTGCCGCGTACCTGGGACTCGCTGCGGCGGCGGGTGAACTGGTACAGTGGCGAACGGCATGCCTCATTGCTGCACGTCCATGTGGCGGTCTTGAGTTCTTTGACGGCAAGCGGCCGTCCGCCGCGGAACTGGGTTTCGCCGCAGACGGGGCAGCGAACGCCGCGCTGCTGTAGGGCCAGAATTTGTTTTTCGGTAAACGGGCGTTCTTCGACGGGCAGATCCATCAATTTTCGCGCGGATATCACGTTGCCCCACGGCCGTTCAATATCGCTGTACCCCTTGCTGCCATAGTTGTGGCTGGCCGGGCCGCCGTAGTCGTAGGCGTGTTCCCAGCCGGAGGCGCTGCGAGCGGTGGTTTGCTTGAGGACGCCAACCAATGGCGCATCATCGGGTTGATCGCCGAAGAATTGATCGACGTCACTGATCGTTTGCAGATGCATCGTGCGCACGCCGGGCCAGACGGCTTTGAATTCCCGCTGCCATTTGTCCACCAGGTGGGGCGGGCAGAGGACGATGGTGCGTCCAGCACTAAGACCAGCAGCAATCGCCGCAGAGATCGTGGTTTTACCTGTTCCCATCTCCCCAATCGCAATAGCCTCTGGATAGGTTTCCAAACGGGTCAGTATGGCGGCGGCCGCATGTTTTTGGGCAGGCAACAGGCCGGATTTGCCGTTCATTCCTGGTATCTTTCGCTTTTTGCTCAGACTGTTCAGCAAACGGCCGTATCCATTCAAATCAAACTGGTAAACCGGAGGATACTCCTGAGCCACAATGCGCGTCAGGTGCGAAATCCACTTCTGCAAGAACTGCTCCAGTTCCGCGCCTTTGTAGCTGGTAACCTGGCCGTTACTGTCTACGGTGGTAATGTCGGTGACGACGCTTTCCGTCTCCAGATGTGTTACCCGGGTACGACCGTCCGGCAGCGGTTCCTCATATTCCTCGGCACGGGTCACTTTGTAGTTGCGGCCTTTGATCAACAGCCGCTCGTCGTCATCGGCCAATACCTGGTTATTGAGATGGCCGGCGGCAATGACGCTATTCATGTGTCCAATTTTGAGGGGCGTTAACGGCCGTAACGGGACGTTGGCGCCGTCTGGGTCCAGATGCTCGTGCCAGGCGTCTTTGGTGCTGGCGCCCAATTGCCGAGCCTCGGCCAGGGCGTCGGCCGGATCGACAAATTGGGAGCGGAATTTGAATGCACCGTGTTTGACAGCCAGTGGTGGGAGTGAATAGAGAGGTTCGGAAACGGCCGTTAATGGCGGCAGCATTTCTTTACCCACAGCCTGCCGTGCCAGCTTTTCTACTATCTCACTTTCGGGCGTGATGGCTTTCGGCCGCAGAACGCCGAAGAGGACAATTTGTTTGAACCGATCGTACTCCTCATCCGGGAAGCGAAAAACCTTCACCCGATCATACCAAGATAGGATGTACCGCGTCGCTTTCCGGAAACGCAGCATATGCTGGGGGACAACCCAGACGAGCAATCCGCTTGGCTGCAGCCAGGGACGGGTGTGAACAAGCCATTGATATTCCAACCTGCCGTCCACATCGTCATGATCATAGGGCGGGTTGAGATAGAGCAGATTGTAACCACCGCGAGAGGTGACCAGGCTGAGATAGCTGTCGTGAAGAATGCGCGTGCCGTGAGATGCGGCCGCATCGCCTTTATCGAAGCCATGCCGGGTAACCAGGAGCTGGCCCACGGCTTCACGGGCTGCTTTGGCCCGGCCCTCATGCAGCTCAACGCCGAAGGGGTCCAGGTGCAGCTTTTTGGCCAGGGTCACTAAGGCACTGCCCTCACCGGCGCATGGGTCGAGGATACGGCCGTCTTTTGGGGCAGCGATGTGGGTTACAAGACGTTCAGTAACAGAAGGAGGGAGTCTGAAATATCCCGCCTTTTCAACGTTTGCTAATCTGGTCATTTGCTTTACCTCTAGAATGTAAGGGGTAGAAGGGTAGATGTATGTAGGTTGACAGAGTTATTGAATAGCGTGACAAAGTTGTTGAATTGGGTGGCAATCTAAAGATTATTTTCAACTGAGGTCAGAAAGAAATCTTTTGCGATTGTAGACCGCACTCGACAACGCTTTGCCATTCCTTGGATGTCGGCAGAGTCCGCCAGGCCGCATAGCCCTGCCCTTCACCCTCATCAAGCAGGGTGATAAGCTCATGCGCACGGCCGTTTTCCCACAGATACTCCGCCCATGCCGGCAGCAGCGGCAGCGCCAGACACTTGTTTAGCATGGGATAAAACAGCGGCGGTATCGGCTGCGTGCCGTCATCCAGCAGGTAGAAAGGCTGCTCCGGATTCATCTCTTTCAGGCTGGCCTGCTTGTGAATCAGGATGTGGTTGGCCCAGCCGCAGGGCAGCGTGGCCTGGATTTTTACGTGCTCTTTCATGCCGTCCAGGCGTATCCGCTTGCGGCCCAGCCAGTGCACCTTGCCCCCGCCGACCAGCGCCGCCCAGTTGGCCTTCACCGACTGCTTGGCCCCCACCATCTCCAGGTAAACCAGCGTTTCGTCCACGCCGTCAATGGCCAGCGCCGGCGTCAATACGGCCAATCCCTGGGCCAATGACAGCTTGCGGGCGGGGTCGTTTTGGACGCGCACCTCTTTGAGAATCACACGCTGCGCCTCATAGTCGTCACGTTTGGGCCGGAAATGGTATGGTTGGCACCAGGTCAGCTCCGTCTGATACCCCACCTTTCGCAGCGCCTGGCTGACACGGCCGTCGGCCACCAACTGCTCCGCCTGCCACTCGCTGGTGGACGCCACGCCGAGGGCGTCCACCACATCCCGCAGCAGCAAGGCCGGCCCCAATTCCGTCATCACCGGCGAAAGAGACGCCAGTTTCTCCTGAAGGTTTGTTTCCGCTGCCGCCGCCAATGTTACCGGACGCGGTCGGTATTCTCCATCCTGTGGGGTGGGGCGGTAGCCGTGGGCTTGCAGCGTCTCGCTAACGATAGTTTGCAGCGCCGGCGCTAATTCATTGCTGTAAAAACCACGGCCGTATGCCCCCAACTGCGCCTGGTAAATCACGCTGCTGACCAACACGGGACGGCCGTTTTCGCGGCGCAGCAGATCATCCAGGCGGCTGCGGGCGGTTGCCTCATCAACAGGCAGCGGTTTGGTGTAGCTGCCGGTGGCAGTACTGTCATCTTTTTCCCAACCGTCCTGTGCGGCAATGGCGTCTACCTGGGTTTGAATCAGGCTCTGTTCGGCGGCTGCCAGCTTGCTCCAGTGACGGCCGTATACCGCCAACCCCGCCTTGTTCCACAGAATCGTGCAGGCGATCTCCTGTCGCGGAAAGCTGCTGCCGGTTCCGGCCAGGGCCAGCTCATCGCGCACCAGGTGGGCATCGACCGGCGGATATTGGCGGCGATACGCGCCGCGCCGGGCAAAGGGAACGGCCGGAGGCCCCAGCTCCACTTCGCCTCCATAGCCGAGATGGGCGCACGCCTTTTCCGTCACCTGGCACACCGTCTGGTAGGCGGCTTCAGTCTGAATGCCGTCGGGATACAGAACGGCCGCCACTACCTGCAAGCTCTCATTGCTGGGCAGATAGACATCCTCGCCGACGGTCATCGTTTCGATGTCATTCAGGCCGTCCAGGATTGCCTGCCGCTTGCCCTCTTTGTCATTGGTGTAGGTCTGCGATTTGCCGTTGAGGGACAGCGTAAACGTGCTCCCGTCTGCGGCGCAGGTGACAGATTGAATCATGATATTGTGCTCCAAAATGGGGGTGATTAGTCAAAGCCCAAGGACCTTTCTTTGAGCGACACAAAGGTACGACCGATGATGATATGATCCAGACATTCGATATCGAGCAGCTTCCCAGCCTGCACGATTTGCCGGGTCACGTTGATGTCCTCCGGACTGGGGGACGGGTCGAGTGAAGGGTGGTTATGCGCAACGATGATCGCCGCCGCCGCTGTTTCAATTGCCGGGCGGAAGATTTCGCCGGTGCGCACCACGCTGGTGTTGAGGCTGCCTTTGTAGATTTCGGTCATCTTCAGCACGCGATTGCGCGTGTCCAGCAGGATCACCCATAAGGCTTCCTGTTCCAAATGGGCCATGCGCGGCGTCAGCAGCGCCGCGGCATCGGCCGGGCTGGTGACGCGCGGTCGTTCGTCGGCCGGCGGCGCCTGCAAGCGGCGGCTCAATTCCAGCATGGCCACCAGGCGGCCGGCCTGTGTCTCACCAATGCCCCGAATGCGCATCAGCTGTTCTTTGCTGGCCCGCGCCAGTTGGTGCAGCGAGCCGCAGCGGGTCAGGAGTTCATCGGCAATACCCGGCGCTTCAGCCGTGCCCAGGACGAGAGCCAGCAGTTCCGCTGTGGCCAAGGCGTCGCTGCCATGACGGTGCAGGCGGTATAACGGCCGTTCCTCCAGCGGCAAATCACACAACCGGCGCCGGGTCGGGGAGGGCTGGTGATAGGCGAAAGCCAGTTGGGTAGTCACGACGTCCCCCAATTAGCCCGTGTCAATCGCGCTTGCAGCCCCTGGGCGATGAAATCATGCTCCACGTAAAGCGTCTCTTCGCGCGCCGGTGGCGCTGTCAGCGCCTGGTGCAAGCTCTGGCCCAGGGCTGCTTGCAGCGCCAGCAAGGTCAGCAGGATGAGCTGGTTGCGGGGATTGGTCGCCTGCTGCTGCACGTCGGCGATGGCCTGATACAGTGCGTTGGCCAGCAGATTGAAGGCCGAGCCTTCGAGCAATCCGGGAATGAATTCGAGGCGCAGGTCAATAAACCGGTTCAAGGCCAGAACCGGCTGCACCGTCGCCAGCATTTCCGGCTCAAATTCGGCCGCAAACGTCAGGTTTTTGCCTGTGTCTACAGCCAGGACGTTAGTGCGTTCAGGGTGGGGAATGGCTACATACCATTCCCCCGCCGGCGTCAATTGCACGAGCTTCGTTTGTTTGTAGATAGATTCAGTCATGGTCGCACTCCTCGTTGACGGGCACCAGTACAGCCCAGGTGCGCGGACTGTCAATCCAGATTTGGGCATGGGGAATGTGAGCCAGTAGCCGTTTGGCCCGCCACTTGGGCCGTAACTTGCGGGCTATCACGCGAAAAAGACCTGTGTGGGGATCGCCGACCAGATCGCCAGGCCGGGCGTTGTCCCAGGTCAGAATAGGCGCTTCGCCATTGGCATAGCCTTCAGATTCCAGGACGTACAGCATGGCGTTCCGTGCCTGACCAACAGCGGTCATGATCTGGTGGGTATCGGCCTGCCCCAAAACTGCATCCAGCTGCCGGTAGGCTGTAGCTAACCGGTGGTGCGGCCGAACAGCTCTGGGGTGGTACTTCTGAAAGCCGACGCTTTCAACGACAAACATGTTGCCCTGCTCATCACTTCGACCTGGCTCAGTGCAGGCTTCCAGATTGTCCCCCACCGAGGTGCTGCGCACGTGCAGCAGCACGTCGTCGTTATCCCACCACGGCCGTGCCACATGCTGCGTTTGCCGAAAAGCAATTTCCAAGGCCTGCTCGGCCGACATCTCTGCGGGCATCTGCACCGTCGCCACCGGGCGGACCGGGGGCACAATGTCGCTGTGACGGCCACGATATTCAAGAAAACGAGGATTGTGATATACCTTAATTTGGGGCATAGGCGACCTCCAACACTTGCAATGGGATGTGATTGGGGCGACCTGGAACCATTGCCCAGGTCAGCCTCATCCCATGAGCGGCGTTAGCCGCCCCATGCACGTTGCCATTATGGGGTATAATTGTGGTTATCCACCGCCATAGCCTGTACTGGCGGCATAGAAATTTGAGGGGCGTGAACCGGACCTTTCTTGCAGAGGGGAAACAGGTTCAAAACAAAAGCTCGGCTTGGCCGGGCTTTTGTCATTTATGGTTAGCCGACCTGATATTTCATTGCCAGGTTCATGCACACTGGGGGCGACCACTCCGCTGGAAACATCCAGAGATGGTAGACATGCGCATCATCAACTAACTGCTCTGCCGGTGGATACAACTCAATCGCCCAGCGGTCAGGATACACGTCGGCGAATGTCCGCCAAACTTGCTGCCAATTCAAGCGTCTGTAATCCGGCGTATACACCTTCAAATAGGTCACGGGGCCACAGTGTGCTGTATGAAAGGTTTCAACTGTTTGTACCAATGCGTTCGTCATCAAAACCTCCCGGCGTCAATGTTGCCGCTGGACCTCTGCCACAGCAGGATCTGCCTTCCAGGTAGCCCGCAACGGCCGTATCTCCCCCAAATCAATTACACCCGCAGCACACACCTTGAATCCTTTTTCAGCCGCCGCTGCTTGCAGCGTTGTGATGACACGCTCCTTCAGCGCCGCAGCCTGTTCCCAGGCGGCGTCATATTTCTGCCAGGTGGGATCGCCTTCGCGACGGCCGTTGTACAGCTGCACCGTCGCCACCGGCAGGTAACAAGCGAGAATGTGTTCATCGCAGTTAATCGTGCGGACGTGGACGCCCACGCTGACCTGACGCAGATCAGGAATTTGGGCGGAGACGCCTTCAATGATTTCCAGCACCACAACCCGCACCACCTGACCGGGAACGAAAGGCTCGGCCATAAATTCTTCCAATTGGCCAAATTGAATCACCTGTTTGGTCATGGGATCCTCCTTACCTGGCAAACAAAAACGCCGGCAAAATGCCGGCGTCTTCCTATTTATATGGTGTTGCGTAATGAGGCCGCTAATCGCCCGTTATCAAAGGCGCAAACAGCGCAGCTGCTAGATTGTCGCGTTGGCTCGCCAGCCAGTCGTCGATCTCTTCCAGGATTTCTTCCCGGCTCACTGCGCAGATGGAAACGCCACGCTGGTAGATATCCAGCGCGCCAAAAGTGGCCTGTGACAGCCATTGGATCCGCTGCTGATCCTCAATGGTATGCAGTTCATGATACGCCCGCTGCTGGATAGCCAGCAGCTCGGTAACCAGGCCGGGATAATTGCGAAAACGATCCCGCACCGGCCGGATGAAATACCGGCCGGATTGGGGATGCCGCCAATGGCCGTAACGGGTATGCAGCAGAGTTGCGCCTAACAATTTCGGTTCGTTCATCATCCTTCCTAAGGTCCGCAACCGACGTAAAGCCCCTTGATCATCTCCAGCCAGTAGCTGTCTTCCGGACCGCTGACCTGCACGCCGGTCACCTTTAACGCCCGGCGCAGGTAACGCCAATCGACCAGCCTTTCGCCAACACCCTCACGCATAAAGGTTTCCGCTTTCGCGATTTCGGTGTTTAACTTTTCCAGGTCAATCTTGCGACACCATTCATTAGGATCAGGTGGCATTACCTGACGAATAGATTGAATGCCGGTCAACGGCAGGCTAACCTGGTGTCCGCTGGCCATCAAAACCGCGATGAACAGCAGGAGTAAAGCCAGAATCAGTACCGGGATGGTCCACTTGTGACGGGTCTGTGATTGTTCCATAGTATACCTCCATTTAGAACATTTGTGCATAATTCGCACCATCAAGCCTGTTAAGGCCTAGTGCCACTACCTCCCATCACCACAGTGAGAAATAAAAACGCCGGTCGTTATGACCGGCGCTTGTTTTCAGGATCATTTGTCGCTACTTTCTAGCAACGTTAGAATATTAGCTCATTAGTGCTAGAAGGAGTGATAAGCTTATTATGGTTGGACTATCAGTAAACGAACATGCCTATTCACAAAATAAAAGCCTCTGGGAACGATTAACTATTCAAGAACAAAAACAAATGCTTCTCGTTGCTTCAAAAGTTTGGAACAATCCTGAAGGGTCAATAGACAATAATTTATCTGATGAAACTCTTGCTGAATTACAAGGTAAAGAAGTTCTCAGTCGAGACCAGGAAGGAACCTGGCAATTTGCCTTACCACAGTTGTTATCTTTTGTTCAGGCGCACAACCATATTCGTTCACAGCAACTCCACACATTATCATCTGATAAGGTCTTACAAAATCTGCAGCAGTTAACTTCCTCAATGGATGCTATATCCTCTCGCGAGTGGAGGAATCTGACCAGCTTCGTCATTGCCCATCTTGTAAATGAATATAAGCAAGCACATTTACCAATGCGGTTTGTAGCAAACAACATACCCTCAAAGGATTTTTGGCAAATTTACACTCCTCTTTGCACGATATTGCCGTTTCTTGAGTTAGATGCCACTTATTTTGCCTCCCTTCTTGAAACTATAGCCATCCGCGCACAAGATGACATGATGAAATTCAGGGTGTTTGCAGCCGCCGAACAATTGGGAAACCTAAAACCTAACACAGCCTTTCAATTACTTGACGCTTTTATTGAATCCCCAAACCCTATAACAGGGAATTTTCTTCACCGAATCATGATAGGAATTGCAAAGAGTTCCCCCGCCAATCTTGATAAAATTCTCGCGACAAGCGAAGAATGGTTACATTCTACAAAGCCAACATTCCACCAATCAGCAATTCATTGTATGCTGGGTTTAATTTTAGAAGGCAATTTAGAGACAGATCGGTTGTTAGCAAACATAGATTCACTCAGTGATAGCTTGGAGGAAGGTGTAGCCCATGCCGTCGCTGTCACGCTTGCTGAGCTTGGAGTCAGGTTTGAGGAACACCGATCCGGTTGTTTTGATAGGCTAATAAATTTAAAACAACGACATCCAATTAGTGAAGTCTCTCATGGGATAGCTGTAGGATTATTAGGAAAGAACGAAGATAGTGGGGCTTTGAAATATAAACTTGACTGCTTATCTTTGCTTACAGATGTTCCAATATCAGATAAAAACACAATCCAGCGAATCGCATCGCTATTGCATCCACTTCACCCCCACAATGTGTGGCAATTTCTTGAAGCATGGGTGACGCAACACGAACTTAACGAATCCATTACTGCCGACGATATGTTTTCATACATAATCAAAGAAGCTCACAGACGTGATCCAGATTTGAGCAAGCGTGTTGTGACGTATTGGTTTTCATCCTCAAACTTACAGCTAGTGGAAGAAGGGCGCTTGATCCTTCAGGAACTATCCTTGGAAAGCTTCGCTCCTGATGTTATACAAAATCTCTCACCGAAGAAAATTATCTATATCACAGAGAAACTGCTTGTATGGCCTCCAATGGGATTACAGTTATTACAGTTGCTATATAGCATTTTGCAAAACGTTTCTGAGCTTGAGAATCTAGCCGATTATTTTTTAGGAATCTTAGAGGAAATTGCTTGGAATATTCCTGGCAGTACTCAAGAATTTTTAAACCAAACTCTCAGGGAAGATGATGATAATATTGTCACCCAATTATTAGGTAATGTCTCTGAAAAACTCCAAAACTACCAGAAACAGCGTAAAGACGTATTTGTTCCAGAATTAACACCTTCTCGCGGCAGAACCCGACAATATATTGAGCATCACAACAAACAAATGCAAAAGGTTCAAAAAGCAGCTTTTGATGAACGTGGAGGGTTACTGAGTCTTGTGCACCATGTAGACATTGCTAGGGGAGATCGCTCATTTCATATGAATGTTCTTCACCCAGACTCCTCACAAAGAAGAACATTTAGCGTGCCATCAGGCTTTGGGCACTTTGAACACAGCATTGAACTACCTCGAGATGAACTGCTTGACCCAGAAGCTGCCGCCTGGCGTCGTTTGCGAAGAAAGAATTTAAAGTTGGAAGATATTCAAATTGGAACTGAATAACATGCGCTTTATAGTCCAAGATTACCTTGCCCATATCAAAGAAAGGGATGAACTTGACGCAATCCTTCCCGATCTATTGCGGTCCATGGGTTTTCAAATCGTTAAATTGGCTTTCCGGGGAGAAGTTGAACATGGAGTTGACATTGCGGCTCTCCGAAAAGAAAAAGATGATGATTGGATTTTATATCTTATCCAAGTCAAACCCGGAGATATAGATCAAAAAAATTGGGACGCTGGCCCCAACAGCATTCGTGCCACGCTGAATAATTTGTTGGACGTACCTTTTGAAGATTTAACGAAAGCCCAACTACAAAAGGCAAAAAAACAGGTCATCCTCGCTCATAATGGCACTTTGCGCCAGAATGTCCGGGATAGGTTCAACGGATATATCAAAAACGAATTCCTACCTCGGATGCCTTTTGATCGATGGGATTTGGACCATCTTGCAGAAATGTTTCATACGCATTTATTGAACGAGAGAATCTTGCCTAACAAAGAACATCAGAGATTGCTCAAAAGAACTCTCATTTTTCTTGATGTGCCCGATTATGACTTAGCTGATTTCAAACAGCTGATAAGGGAATTCCTACCTGATGTCAGGCAACTAAAAAAACAACAACGCAATAGAATTTTTGGTTTTCTCCGTTTAACTCTGGCTATGATAGCTCAACAATGTCAACAGCCAGATTTTAACAACCTAACTCCTGCTGTTACCGCTCATGAATATGCCCTATTAGTCGTATGGGGATGGATGCAGCGAAATGATCTCTTCCAAAAGAAAGTTTTAGAGGAATTCAGCGAGACATTCTTTCGGTTCTTACAAATTTCAAGTTTGTGGGCGGGAAAAATTGCTTCATCGGCTAACATACCAGCTGGATTATCTCTTAATGCTTCATTCGAGCGCGTAGAGTACCCATTAAGAACCTTCGAGGTAATTGGCAACTTAGGAATTCTAACAACTATTTGGTTCTACATGGGAAACAACCCAGTTGCCACACAAAACCAACAAACCTTTGCTCAGCTTCTCATGAATGTTATTAGAAATAATGCCTCTCGGCATCGCCCATTGCTTGATAATCACTCCATAGATATTTTTCTGGGGATGTGGGCGTTATTACTTACTGGTCACGCTGATTTTGTCAAATGGTGGCTAAGCGATATTCTCGAACATTTGGCAATACGAAGAAACATGTTTGGCAGACTTCCTGAAGTATACAACAAGGTTGATTTAGTCATTGAATACGAAGCAACTGGAGAACGACCGATTGGCTACATTGATTCCTCGTCAACTCTCCTCTATATGCTATTTGAGTTCTGCTTGTTGTTAAACGCTGAAGATTTATATTCAAATTATATTCAACACTTCGATGAAGTAGATTTTCAAGTTTGGTATCCACCAGAAAATGTTGAGGATATTTTGTACTACAGTGAAGTGCACGGGGGAGATACAGAAACCATTCAACGGTTACCTGAATCTTTTGAAGAATTCCGCCTTGATGTTCAAGCGCGTCATCAAGAATTTGATCACTCAAAATACTCGCCAATCGAGCAAGGATTTCCAATCTTGTTACTCTTAGCGTGTAAGCATTTTCGCACTCCGGTCTTTCCCTTTTGGTGGCGTGAACTAATGGTTGCATGGCAAATAATTGAAGGAGCTGATGGTAAAAGGCGCTCTGAGGAAAGTTGAATTTATGTTACCCTAACAACGAATATACGATTTACTGTCTCTCTTATATTCGTTAATGTTGGTCTCGGTGATTAACAAACTCCTGGCCGTAGGCGGGTCGAGTGTAAACATGGTGCTCAGATGCAGCACCTGGCGCTGCAGGACAAAAACGGCTGTATATTGTGCGGCAATCGTGGCCGCCATGCGGTTGACCATCAAGCTCTGGGTCTCGGCCAATGCCATTTCAGCGCAGGACTGAGCCTGAGCATTTGGATCCGGCGTCAACAAGTCCGGTTCCTGTAAATAGGGGGAGGGTAGGCCGCTGCACAGGCCCAGACGGTCCGTCCGGATGTTTCGCCCGTCGGCAAGGTTGCCGATCAGCACCTGGCCGCTGTTTTGCTCGTTGCCGCAGTCGATGGCCCAGAGACGGCCGTCGAACAGTTTCACCGTTTTTGCTATCTCACGCCGCGCCAGGTGGTTGTCCACGCAGCCAATGATCAGGTGAGCGCACTCCCGTCCACCGGCGCCGTGGTGGAACCAGCCGCGGGTCATGTCCATGACATACGGCTGCGGCCAGGCGGCGATGTCCAGCCCGTAAGCGGCATTGAGTCGCAGGGCCAGATCGGCCACCTTGGGCACACCACCCGCCAGCGCTGCCTGCAGGCTCACCGCCTGACGGCCACAGTTCTTCAGCTCTACCACGTCATGGTCTACCAGCGTCAGCTCCACCTGGATACCCTTTTGCCGGGCGTGATAAGCCAGCCCGGCCAGGAACAGAGCCAGGGTCGAGCCGGTGCCGCCGGCCCCCACGACCATGATGCGGAAGCGGTTAACGTCGCCCAAAACCACCCGGTACGTGGGTTCGATGGCCAGGGTGTCCATTAGATGTGACGGCCGTTGCCGGGACGAGCAGAAGCGGCCGGCATTGCGGGCACGACAAGGCCATTGGCAGGCGGTCGGCCGTTGGCCAATTCCTTGCTGCTTCCCGTCAGATCTTCAACGGTAATTGCCGGCAGCCCGAAGAAACCACCACTGCCACCCTTTCCCTGGGCGCGGGAAATCTCGTCTTCGACGTTGGCCCACAAACTTTGCCACATGCGGTCCAGCGCCATGTGCAGCTCGCCGGGGCTGTGGGCCACGTGGCGGACATCATGCCAATCGGTGTAGCCGGGAGTGATGCTGTTATAGTCGCCCAGGTTCACTTTATAGGTGAGACTGACGCTGACGGTACGCACAAAGATGGGGTCGGGATCGCCACTCAGCGGCGGCTGCAAACCGAGGAAAACCACTTCCGGATTCCCCTGCCGCAGCAGCAGCTGTGCCCGCACGTTTTCCCGTGCCATGCGCCGCACCCGTTCCTTGGCGTGGTGCAGGTCAAACGCTTCCCCTTCCGGCACCACACTCTTCACCCAGATGGTAACGGCCGGGTTCAGCGACTCGAAATTGCCGGTATTAAATTTGCGGTCATAGGTGACAGAAAATCCCTTGACCGCGATGGGCTCTTCCAGCTCATAGGTGAAGCCAGTGTAATCGTCGTTGGCCGCATGGCCGTTGTTATAACTGTTGTTTGTCATCTTGTTTCTCCTGGTACAAATCTTTGAAGGTGCCTGCCCTGAGCGACCCAACGGAGTTGGGCATGTCGAAGGGGCCGTTGTTAGTAAAAACGGCCGTTAACGGCAGCGCCAGCCAATACCCGTACACACCCACGCGCAGCCGCATCTCCGGTTCGCTGTCCAGTTTGCCGATCACCCCATACAGGCGGGCGCCCTGCTCATCGGTATTGTCGGTCTGGCTGAAAAAGGCGCGCATGTTGCCGTGGGAATGCAGATCACAAATGATGGTGGCGGCGTCAGCAACGGCCGTTGTCACGTCGGTGGCCACACTTGTGGGCGTAGTTTGCTGGGCCGGTTTCTTGACCTGAACGGCACGGCCGTGGTGGTGAAACTGGTATAACACCTCGTTGAGCCCGTTATCGGGTCGCCGGGCACGCCGGGCGTCGGCCAGGGCAGTATCCAGCAGGCGCGCCGGAATGCGTGGCACCAGCAGTTGGAATTGGGGACGCAGCGGCGGCAGGCCGCGCACAGTGCAGGCCGTTACCGGCAGCAGCGCCGTAAAGAAGCGCGTCTCGGCGCGTACAAAAACGCCGTTCCCGGCCAGGACGTACTGGTAAGCCAGCGCATCATTGGCCGGCAGAGGATCGCGCTTGTGGATGTGGTAGGTGACCAGATTGTCGATCATGTCGGGTTCCTCATGAAAACAAATTCCGCAACCGCATCTGTGCAGGCGCTAGCTCGGATAGGGGGAAGCGGGGACGGCCGTCCAGTTCAGCCCACAATTGGCGCACATCATCCGGGTACGATCGGCACTTGCCTCGACTCAGATCCGCGTTGAACAGACTGCCTTCCATGAACAGCTGTAAGGCAGCCTGGATAGTTTGCGGCGAGCAATCCGGGAAGGGTGCATTTCCCTGGCAAATGCCACCGGTGGTGTGCACATTGGGGCAGGGGACGTGATAGAGGCGAGCATCTTCACCAGACGGCCGTTTCTTTACCGCAAATATCTTGTAAGCCGTTCCGCTGCCCACAAAGACAAAGGGCGGCATCGGCAAGTGATAATGCTGTTCCGCCGTCTGCATCCGCCACCGGCGCGCCGGGACGTAAATACCCAGCGTCGTTGTGTTCGCCTGCTGTCCCCAAAAGAGGGTGTTGGCCGGCAGCATGCCGCTGCTCAAAGCCACACTGGTGCAGGCGCTGACCACGTCGTGTACAGAGACGGGATGGGTGAGCAAACGGCCGTCTTCTTCCCAACGCGAGAGCAAGACGGCCGTGTCGTAAAAATCCAGCCTTAGGCGGGGCAGGGGGAATTGCTGATTCATAACGTACCTCAAGGGGAAACGGCCGTTTCCTGAGATTGGTGATAGGCGGCTAGCAGTGCGTCACGAACGGCCGTTAACTTGTCATCGATGGCAGCGGGGGTGTCGTTTTGCCAATCCAGCAGCCGGTCGATCCGCTCCAGAATTGGCTGCGCTTTTTGCCATTCGGCGGCCAGCCAGGCTACCTCATCCGGCCGCCACTGCGGATAACCGCCGCCCTCGGTCAACGCCATTTCTCCAACGTCAATCCAGGCATTGTCTGTGGCATGATTAAGCATCAGGATGAGGTCGGGCAGGGCAGCGAGCGGCTCTGGCAGATCCAACCCCTGTACTGTTTCCACCAGACGGTGCGGCTCCAGATAACGGGGCAGTTGGTGCGCCAGGTACAATGCCGTAAATTCATCGGGAGAGTCCTCGCTATCGCGCGAGTATTGCGCATGCAGCAGGTAAGGCAGCGGCTCTTTCAAATCGTCCCAGCCGTCATAATACTCATCTATCCCCATCGGGATGACCGGGATTTCGTACAAACGCCACTCCACAACTTCTAAGTCTACGTCCCAGATTTCATCATGAACGGGAAATAAAGTGCCCACTCGCTGTAAAAAACGCTCTACGGCAGCCGCTACATCTTCCTCGTTTTGCCACTGCACCGTTTCCGCCCGCAGCCACTCCGGCTGGTCGGGAAACACCATCGCATACAGCTCGGCCAGCCGGTCGGCCAGCAAGAGGAAGGCAAGCGGCGGCAAGCCCGTCCCCAGCGGGAGGTGCAGGTTACCGGTTGCCGAAGGTGTGGGGGGTGACGTTAAGGGATGCAGGAAATCTGAAGCAAGCAGCGTGGCCGCCGGGTCTAAAATCCCAACGGCAGGTGCAGCAGGGGGGTCGGTGCGAGGCGTTTGCATGACAGGATCACCTTATTGATGGCAGCCGTCTGGTCGTGCAGCTGGTCGGCATGATCGTGCAGCAACTGCGTGTGCTGTCGCAGGGTATGCAGGGTCAACGGCCGTTCCTTGATAAGCACCTCATAGACGGGATTCAGAGGGTTGTCGTATTCAGGCACGGCCGTCAGCGCCGTCACCAGCGTGTCAATAGCTGTCGGGTCTGCCACCGGCGCGGGCAGAGCGCCCTTGCGCGTCACCTGCTTGCTGAACGTAATTTCCCGCGTGCCGTCGGCCAGCGTCTTTTCTTCTGTCCTGGCGTGTCCCAGCTCTGGAAAGAAGGTGCGCAAATGTTGCAGCACTTGCTCCACACTGTATTCCGGTCCGGGGTCGGGAAAACTTTTATCAGCATACTTAAAGATACGAGGGGGATGGTTGTCTACCTGGGTCGTCATGGGCATTCTCCTAGAACAGGGATAGATTTTGGGCCTGCGGCTGCGGTGCGGACAGCGGATTGGACGCTGGCGGCGGTGTCTCATGATTATCTATGTCGGCCGTGGTCACATTCGTGGCCACTGTGTCCGGGGCTGCCGTTTGTTCTTCGGCAATGGTTTCCTCTTCTATGGCAGCTCCCGCCGCCTGTGCCCGAACACCCAGAGCTGTCCAGGCCTCCTCAATCATGGGCACGAGACTGGCGAAGGCGCCGGTCTTGACCACCGGCAGTTGTTCGGCCACGCCCACGCTGAGCAGCAACGGCCGTTCGGCCAGAGGGGCGTCGCTGGCAGCCAGAGTGACGATGATGGTTACATCCTGCTCCGCCAACGGGTCTGTTACAGTCAGGTTGCTGTTCATTCATTCTCCTCCATGCGCCACGGCCGTTCCTCGACCGTCACAAATTGCAAACCGTGTCCATTAACCGGCAGACTAAATTGGCGCCTCCGCGCGCGCTGCCATTCGCCATGCGCCCAGACGAAGAGCGTGAACAGCTGCGCATCGCTCAAATCACCACCTTGGGCCTCGAATTGCTCCTTGAACCAGCTGCCATAATTTTCATTGGCGCCCATCGGCCGACCGGTGAGGAATTCAAACGCATTACGATCACTGCTGTGTCGATTGGCCTCTTTGACCAAGCACAAGATTTGTTCCTTGAGCCAATCGCGGGGCACCCCCGGTGGCTCCGGATGGGCCGGGATCAGGTCATGCCATGGCTGGCTGGGCGCAAACTGCCGGCAGACAGGCACCAGCAAACTGCCGGTAGCTCCTGCCTGCTGCGCGGCAGCCGTCAACACCTGGAAGGAAACGTTGCGCAGCCGTCCGGCCCAGGCACAATGAGGCACCGATTCATCCTTTGTCGGGCTGCTGTCCAGCCAGTGCCGACAGCGGCTGCAAGACGTGGCGAATGGATGATGGGCAGATAACTGCTCATGCCGCTTCATAAAGTTGGCAATCTGGGCGCGCTGTTTTACAACGGACGACGGCTTCTCCGGGGCAGATGCTGCAACCGGCGCCGCTGTGCCGCCCGTTTCAGCTTGGGCCTGCCCTTTTGTCGTCGGAGTCGGTGCTTCTGTGGGTGGCCCATCGCCAGATGGTTCATCCGCTTTTGGCTCATCGACTTCTGATGCCGCTTCGTCCTCAGCCAGTTCTTGCGCCGCCTGCGCCTGCCAGGCAGCGAGCAAGTCGTCATAACTCTTGGCTCGATAATCGCCGCCCTCGCTGACCACGCCAGGATGCTGCCCCCAATCCCAGGGAACGCGCACATCGAAGCTGTCGTTGGGCGCGAGACCGTGTATGCAGCGGCTGGCTTCTTGCCCAACGCGACAAGGCATCCCCAGCGGTCCACCCTGTCCCTGCGACAGGTCTGAGCGCAGCGACTGTCGGGGCAGTTGGCCAATGGGGCAGGTGTCACAAGCCACATCGGTGATGAGGTATTCGACAACGGCCGTCCAGTTGATACGGCCGTCTACGAAATATGTATCCCCGCCCAACGCTTGGAACCACAGCGTCAGCTTTTCCTGGTTGCTCCACGGCTCATCATGCACATGGCGATAGATGAGCATAGCGGCCGCCGCGTAAGCGTCTTCGGGATAGGCGTCCACCACCTGGCCCCACAGGGCCACCAGCGCCCGGGCGATGTTGCGCTGCGACTGGTGTTTGACCATCAGGGGCAGCTGCAGGCCCGGCCACTTCTTGAGCGTCAGCGCGCAATCCTTGATGGTTTTGGCCGTCAGCTTGCCGGCCTCATTGGCCAGGATGAAGATAGAGAGGCCGGTACGTTTCGGTTCGGGCACATCGGCGACGGCCGTGGCCACGCTCATCGGCAGGTCGCCGGCGGCAATACGCTGCGCCAGTTCGGGCGGGATTTCGGTCAGCACCAGGTGATTGCGCACAAACTGCACATGCTGGCCAACGTTGCGGGCAATCTCTTCTGGCGTCGCGCCAGCGGCTACCGCCTGACGGAAGCTGTGGGCCACGCCCAACATGTCGGGCTGCTCACTGCCGTAGTTGGCAGCTTGCAGCGCGAGTATCTGGGCCTTCTGGCCGCCCTCAAAAGTAACAAACTCAACAGCTTCGTCACCATATTTTGTCAGCAGTGAGGCAATGACCTGCTCCAGCGTGCCCAGTGATTCCACCAGGGTATGGATCATCGTGCGCACGACCTCAATAGAAATTTCCGTATCCGCGTGCTCTTTGGCCCAATCTCGCAGGGCAAAAGAGAAGAGCTGGGCCATGTGGCGGCGGTGGCCGCTAACAATGTGATAGCCCTCGCCGTTGGGAGAAGCGACAATCGGCTGCCATTGGTCTAAGCCGCGCTCGTATACTTGCAGCGTCAGCGCCGCCAGCCCATCCAGGTCATAGGTGGTGCGCATTTGGGCTGGATGAGCTTTTAGTTGTTTGAGTGCTGTCGTAGGCATAAGGATTACTCCCTCAATTAATATTCGGATGGCAGGAGAACGGTGGTCGCTGACCGATCGGCTTCGGTAATAATCCAGATTCGTTCTGTCTCATCATCACCGACGGGGACAGTGTAGGCGGATAGGATGCGGTATCCTTCTTTGACGGCTGTGTCGTTCTGCCGTCTATCGAAGTTGTCTAAATCATCTCCCCAGTCGCCTTGTGCGTGCCGGGCCAGGTAGGGTGCAAAATCTACGCCCAACTCAGCCGCCCCCGGCGTCATCACCACGTGGCCCAGTGCAAACAAAGCCTTGGGATCACCCTCATCAGCCAGATGTATAGTTAGGAAGGGCGCGCCACTGTTATCCAGCTGGATGCACGCTTTGAAGCGCCAATATCGCCGCTGGCCCAGGCCGCGAATGATGACGGTAAACACCCTTTCCGTGGCGCTGATGTCCCGGCCGCCAGCCACGCACATCCCCAGGATGTCATGCCAGATCCCCCTGAAATCATTGGGCCAGTCCGAATTAACGGCTCGCTGCATCAGGTCAATGACGGCATCGGAAGCGGTGACCGGGATTTTGAAATGCTGTCGGGTAACTTCCGCCAATCCCAGTCGGCTGAGGCGGGCGTCCAGCAGCAGGCCTTCCTGGATCATTTCGATGCGGTCAGGCCCCGCGTGAATTAAAACCGGTTCTGCCTCTGCGGCAGGCTGGGAAACGCCTGCACTGCGCGCAGCCGCAGCCGCCGTCCAGTACAGGCCCATCTCCGAAAACGGCACAGTTGGCGGTGACAGCTTGACGACTGAAGCGTAGCCCAGCTCGCGGCACAGGGTATCGGCCGTTTCCAGGACACGTTGGTAGCCAACAGCATCCATCTGGTCGGTGGGGCGGGTGGGCGGTCCTTGTGGAAATAAAAAAGCGGCCACCGTATTGGTGACCGCCTGGTAGGAAAGATAGGTTTCGCCGTCTACCTGTATGGTCGGTAGCGCAGCTATCTGCGTTTTAAGTTTTTTCATGGACATCTCCCAGGAATGGGGTGGGGGGCAGTGGCATCCATCGGGGCGACTTCATAGTCTTGGCCGGCTGCCAGCTCATAGGCGGCCGGGTACACGGTGATACCCTGGCCAGCATCATAAACACCCGCTCCGGATAATTGCAAGTGACGGTGGAGATCATAGGCGTTGTGGATGACGATGAGCGTATGCAGATGATCAGGCCAGCGGCCGATCACCAGCAGCTGCCGGGCAATTTCAATGGCGCGGTGGTGGGCGCCAGTGTCGCTGCGGCCACGGCCGAGTTTAACCTGCCGATTCCAGTCGGGCTTAGTCATAGAAAGTTCTCCTTGTCAGGAAGCGAATACTCCCAGATGGTGACCTGCTCCGGCAGTTGGGCGATGATCGGCAAGACAACCTCGCGGCGGAAACGGCCGTTGCCAATGCCAGGATAGTTCAACACGACTTTTGCATCGGGATGAACAGCACACCAGGCACAAAAAATAGCCGTGCTATGACGAATAAGTTCCAGGCTGGCAGGTTGGCTGTAATATAACTTTACTTGAAAAGCACCCAGCTTCGCCGCCGGCCAGCGCGGGCTAACGAGCAGGCCGTAATCGCCAAGGCGGCCACAGGTATTCAAAATGTGCCGACCAAGGCTTGCAGCCAATCCCGGAAACCGGTCCCGCGCCTGCTTGGCAATGCCGCGCCCCATAACCAACGCGCCATCTTGACGAATCGTGCTGTTGGTTGTGATGAGAAAAAGATCTGCCGTGGCAAAAACGGTCCACATATCACCGCGCTGAAAATGGGGCATGTGGAGACCTCCTGCTGGGGTTGGATATCACCCCATCGGCGCGGTTACGCGCCAAACGGCCGTTTTGAAGCCCTCTTTCGGCGTCTGAGAGCCGTTCTAAGAAATTTTAGGAATTTTTCGCTGGGAATTTTGGCGGATTTTTGGGTATTTTTTTGACCATGCAGGCAGCACTTCGAATGCTCAATTTCGTGGAGCCGCTCAGAACAGGCGCTGGCTATTGAGCCGTTAGCGCCAGCTCAATCTGGATGAAATCGCCGGCCGTCACCTGCAGGCTGCGCATCGGTTCCAGGTAGCGTTCCGTCGTCGTGATGCTGGCGTGGCCCAGCATCTGCTGGATCTGCCGCAGATCGGCGCCGCCCTTTAGCGCCAGCGCTGCCGCCGTCCGCCGCAGGTCGTGGGCAGCAAGGGCCGCTTCTCCCTTCCTATTATAGTAGCCCGCTGCCAGCACATGTTCCTTGACCACATTGTAAATCGCCTGCGGGGTCAAAAACCCATCGGTGCGCGTGCCGCCTTTGGTGCGCACGGAGCCGGCGAGGCTGCCGTCTTTGTTCAGCGCGAGGAAGATACGGCCGTCTCGCTGCCCCGCCGTCTGCGCCCATCTATCCAGCGCCACCTTCACCCAGGGCGGGATGCCCACCGAACGCACCCGGCCGCGCTTGCCCACCAGGTCGATGATCGCCCAACGGCCGTCCCGCTGCTGGATCATCGCCCAGGTCAGCCCGGCCACTTCGGACCGCCTTAACCCAGTGCCAATCATCAGCGCCAGGATCGCTTGGTCGCGGATCGCCTTGCGCAGCGGAATCTCCTCACGATGCCAGCGCGTGATCGGGGTGTTAATCAGCTGCTCCGCATCTTCCTTCGTCAGCCAGTTCCCGGCGCGGACCCCTTCCTGCTTTACCCCCTTCACCCGTTCAACGCCGTAGGCGAGGGTGGGGGGGACCAGCCCGTTGTCGGCAGCCTCAGCGGCCAGCTTGCGTATGGCCGACAGCGCCTGGTTGATGCTGCTCCTACTTTTACCGGCTTGCAGCATTGCTTCGCGGTAAGCGTTGATCGTCGCTTTGGTGAAGCCGGGACGGCCGTTGCCATCATACCAATCCAGGAAATCAATGAGGGCGCGACTGTAAGCGCGCTTGCTGTGCTGGCTGTCTACACTCTGCGTCACCAAATCAATAATGGCGTACCAGTCGTCTTGGGGAATGAGAGCCGTGTTTTGCGCGTCCATGCAACTATATTATGTCAATTTACATCGTATGTCAATAGCTTACAATAAACTAGATTATCATAAGCTTTTTATTGTCAAAACGGAAGGAAGAAGGCCGACAAATGCCTTTCTTCCTATGTAGGATCTCACAGTTTTTGAGAACTATCCCATAATTTTTGAGAACCTGTCCCATAGTTTTTGAGAATCCCGTTTCACAATTTTTGAGAATGGCCTACTTTGGGGACAAATTACTCTGGGAACCAGTCGAAAAGCGAGATATAACCAAAAGTTGGGGATTGGCCTAAACGAAAAAGCGGCGTATTCTCAAGCGTGATCAAACGCAACGGGCAAAAGCCCAAAGGAGAATACACCGCATGGACAAGCGTACCATAAACGATGAAGTTGTGGCAGAAAATGGTGCTCAGCTACCCTCGGTATTGGATGAAATAGTGCAATCTGGGGCACGACGGATGTTAATTGCCGCATTAGAAGCCGAAGTGGAAGCGTACATTCAGGCCCACAAATCGGAACGGGATAAAGCGGGCCAGGCGCTGGTGGTGCGCCACGGCAAAGCCAAAGAACGGAAGATACAGTGTGGAGCTGGCAGTATCAAAGTGCAAGCGCCGCGGGTCAAGGACAAACGGCCGGGGATGAAATTCACCAGCAATATCCTGCCACCGTATCTGCGCCGGTCACCTCGGTTGGAAACGGCCGTACCCGTCTTGTATCTACGGGGCTTGTCCACCAGTGATTTCAAACCAGCGTTGTCAGTGTTGCTGGGCGAGGAGGCAATTGCTGGTTTCTCAGCCAGTACGGTGGCCCGTTTACTAACCATCTGGCAAGAAGAGTATCGCGGCTGGCGGAAACGGTCATTAGCTGGGAAGCAATACATTTACATCTGGGCTGATGGCTTGTATTTCAAGGTGCGTCTGGGTGATGATGAGCGGATCGCCTGCCTGGTGATAGTGGGGGTCTTACCAGACGGCCGTAAAGAAGTCATCGCTATTGAAGATGGGTATCGAGAATCGAGCGAAGCGTGGAAAACAGTTTTGCGGGATTTGAAAGCCAGAGGAATGAAAGCGCCGCAATTGGCCGTTGCCGATGGCGCTCTGGGGTTTTGGAATGCCTTGCGTGATGTTTATCCCGAAACGGCAGGGCAGCGTTGCTGGGTGCACAAAATGGTGAATGTGCTGGACAAATTGCCGCAGCGGTTGCAAGGTCGGGCCAAGGCGCAGCTGCGCGAAATCATGCAAGCGCCGACGCGACAAGATGCTATTTCAGAAATCGGCAGATTTGTGGCTGAGTTTGAGGAGAAATACCCGAGAGCAACGGAAACACTGACCAAAGACCAGGACAAGCTGTTGACTTATTTCGATTATCCGGCAGCGCACTGGGTGCATTTGCGAACGACCAATCCGGTGGAATCGCCATTTGCCACGGTCAAACAACGAATGAAGCAAACCCGAGGCGCTGGTTCGCGCGAAGCTGGCTTGGCGATGGCGTTCAAGCTGTTACTTCAGGCCGAAGCCAAATGGCGGCGTTTGAATGCGCCACATTTATTGCCGCTGGTACAAACGGGGATGAAATTCCCCGATGGAGAGACCAAAATGCTGGCTGATATGCCAGCTAAATTGGAAAAGAGTGAGGTGCTTGAGGATGCCGCTTTTTAAGGGTCGATCCCCAACATTTGCAAATATCTCTCGAAAAGCATGTAGGTTCTTCTCAAAATTCGTTGGATAAGGGCAGACCAGCTATGTAGGCTGTCCTCAAAAACTACGGGATACCGGTAGGAAATTCTCAAAAACTTCGAAATAGTTATCTCAAAAACTGTGGGATAGCGAGCTAATTGGTCGAGAGGCTATTCTCAAAAACTACGAGATCCTACATCCTATAAGTGCATATAAGTTCGTCCCTACCACCGAATATTTCCGAACGTTTCTGGGAGATACCCAAAACGGCGCAGGTGTCAGCATGGTACTTTGAATTCAGAAGTAATGAAAACAGAAGATCCTATTGTCGAATTAGTTCGAAAGTGTCAGTAGTCGAGCCAAGATACAGAGTGACGTTCCCGATATCCATTAATTTCGCATTACTATATACTTTCCTCGTCAGCCGGATCAAATGCAGGCGCGGTGATAATTAAGAATTCCAAATCCCCAACTAAACCATGGGCAAATCCAGATGGAATTATAACTAAATCGTCCTTACCCACATCAAAGATTTCTTCACCCACTGTCACCTTGCCATTCCCGTTTAAAATATAGTAAGCTCGATCACTTCTATTGTTTATTGTTAGGCCATGCTTACCGGACAAAACGCCTTTAACAACATTAAATTTCTTTGAATGGTCAACAGAGGAATATTGAACAATAGTCATTTGGGCATCAATCTGATTGACTGGCATTTCTTTTGCTTTAAATATCATTTAAACCTCCACAGCATAATGTTTTTTCAAAAAATCTATTCAGATGAGTTGGGGCTAAATACTAAACCGCCCCACAATTCACAACCACCTATCATGCTTATCGATTTTTCCCTACTCTCTACACCTCTTTTCAACAATCACATAATTGTTTTGCCATACCCACATATAACGGTCGATCTAAATCAACTTGTATGCTCCAACAAAGTCTTAATGAGGAGATGTTAGGTTGAATCCGGTTAAGCGATCTCCCGCATCGCCCAAGCCCGGAACTATATAGCCAGATTCATCCAAATCATCGTCAATGGCCACTAAATATAATTGAACATCAGGATGATTTTTGAGAAGGTTATCCACGCCTTGCGTTGAAGCTATTAAGCTTAGCACTTTTACTCTTCCCACATTTTTCTCTTTAACCAATTGGACGGCCTGGCTTAAAATTCTGCCAGTAGCAAGCATGGGATCGATAAGAATTGCGCATTCCCCATTGAGGTTCTCATGAAGCCAGGAACGATTCATTTTGGGCATTAGACTTTCTGGATCTCGATTAATATCAAAGTACGAGATTTTGGGATTGGGCAAAAACTCTTCAAATGGCCTAACCATGCCTAAGCCAGAACGAAGGATTGGTATCAATATTACCTCTTCTACAATTCTAACTCCCTGCGCAATACCTAGTGGCGTTTCTGTTTGGATGGATTCACATCGTAGGTCATCTACAACAGTTGGCAACATAAACAAAGCGATTTCTGAAAGATTTTGTCGAAACTCTTTATGGCTTGTGCTCTTATTCCTCAGAGATATTAATCTCTGACTGATTAACGGGTTTTTTATCAAGGTAAAAGGCATAGTAACTTGTTATATATTTTCTCAAAACTACTGTGACTCCGGTTTCAAAAAGAGATACTGACGTGAGTTGAAGACATTAGACACGAGAGAAAGATTTATCGCTAACTTTCTAGCATCTCAATTATACAAGTCAGAAACTCGCAGGTTATCTACCTTATAAGCATTTTCATGAATGAATTTCTTTGCTCGATCTTCTCTTGTTGTAATTAACTTCTGTAGTATTTCAAGGAAGTTGTGCTGATAGTGCGTCATCAACTCATTAGCAATCACAATCCTGATAAACTCATTCTCGCTTTCCACCATTCGAAGTAAATACTGCTCAAATGCAGGCTTATAATTTGATACAAATGCCTGAATACAATTTACCTTCACCCAATCCACATGGTCTTTAATCAAAAACGAGATAGACTCATGCCTAAGTTGACTTGGTAATTTTTCCCAGTACTCGATTATGGATTTGCCCATCATCTTTCTTGAGATTTCACTTGGATCAGTCGACAGCTTATTTATAAGTTCCTTCGGTATTTTATCAAGAGCTAACCATAGATTAGTTGCAATGGCTGACCTTACATCCCTGTCTGGATCGTTAGAAAGTGCTAATATAAGATCTGTATGTTCTACTGAAAAATAACGGCAGATAATTCTAGCTGCCGCTTCTCGTGCAAATGGATTGTTGTCTTTAGCCAAAGATTCAACGGTTAATGATAAAAGGTTTATTACAAGTAAATTGTTTTGCAAGAGTAATGTTACTGCTTCATCATAGACAGGATGATAGAAAGAAATGTTTTCCTCACCATCCCAGTTGACGCGCTTCATTAATTCATCACTAAAATTATCTACACACTTCTCCCAAGGTAAAAATATCTGGGCATCAGAGGCCCCTTGTTTTTTAACAGAATTCCACATTGCATAATACAGACGTTTACATTCTTTCAAAGAAATAAATCGACTTGAAAGAACGCTGATTGTTAAATAGAAAAGAATTTCATGTACTCTTCTGTTTGCAATCGTTCTAGCTAATTCAACGCTGAGATCGTTGAAGTCTTGAGCTCGAGAAATAGCATTGTTAACATTTTCGTCTTGAACTGTACCCCGAACAAATAAATCGATATTGTGCGGGGCAATCAGCACAGAAGACACCTCGTTTACGAGATTGTAATAGTCTGTTGCCTTAGACCAATTAGGTTTGTATAAATCAGCATAGTTAACAATCATCTTCCTACGTTGTTCTTGCTCGTAAGAACTCAATGACATAATCAACGGCTTCACGTAGGTCGGATATGGATACCCTAATGCTTGTTTAAGTATGTTTACCCTAGAAGTAATTAAAATCCTTACATCATATCGTTTGGCTTCAATAATCAAGTTGTGAAGATTACTAACCAGATCTTCATTCGGAATAAATTGTGTTTTACCGAAAGGATCATCTAGATAAATTACATGACCATTTTTGATATATTTCCTTAATAGCGAATGATAAGAGATATACGAGCGTCCACTCGGACTAATCAGTTCATCAATCGGCAAGTAATTTGGCCGATAACCATGACCAAAAAATTTCCATAGAATATAAAAAGCGGTATATGTCTTACCCAGATGAGGTTCACCAGTTACTATAGCAAAATGCTCCTCAGCCAAATTACGCATAATTTCTTCATATTCTTTGGGCTCTACAAACAGCTGTGGTAGATTCTCGAATTGTGCAACTTGTGTCCCCTCTGGAGTAAGCCTCATACCTAACATTTTCCAAAAGGCTTCTATTGACTTTCCTAAAAGCTGATTATGCAAAATGCTGAACAACCCATCAAATTGCTCTCCCTCCCCCGATATAAGGACGGGTTTCCTGATTTTAATATGAGTAGTAACCGGATGCGATTCTGCTAAGGCACTATCCTGTGCATACCAGATTGTTCCACCCGTTCGAGGTAGTAATCGGAACAGATCCCGGTCCCTATTAGACAGATTCGCAACAAGAATGTGTCCGGCAAGACACTCATCCAATACCTCCCTCAAATTATCACAGTACTCAATAACCTCCAATTCAGAAAAAGCGAATCTTCTAGTAGTAAAGTCTCCGTAAACTTTAATTATTTTTATTCTGGGAAATGAACTCTTAATAGATTCAAGAATCCGGTTAGGATCATCTTTCCTGTTAATCAAAATTTGATATTCAGCGCTGCGAATCTTGGTTTCTAGCAGTGCATCCTCAAGATTACGATCAATCTGGCAATCCAGAACAGTATCGAAATAGCCCTGATACAAGAGATCAGCAAGGTAATGATATCCAGCCGAAGGCGTTTGCGACTCTAAATATGGGCGTAATGAAATGTAACGCTCTATCTCACTAATTTTCCCATAATATTCATCTAACTGGGTAAAGCTTTCATAACCGAAAAGGTCATTCGAAATTTCAACTTTTTGTTTGTTGCTTAACTGTTCACCACTTCCAAGAACAAGAACATAAGGTGCTTGACCCGATTGTTTTCGCTCTTTCAACAACCGCGATAACAGCTTTAAAGAGTCAGAAGCTACCATAGAAAAGTCCCCGCATATCCAAAACCAAACAAACTTTTCAAAATACGTAAGTCCTATTCAGCTTAAAGCATTTGAATAGGAAAACCCGAGTTAATTACGTGGTATCAAGAACCATACAGATAAAAATAACAAAAACAGCCCCGCTATGCGATATAAACTCAATGGTATAGCTTGTCCACCATTCAAGCCCAAAGTATCCACAAAAATCCCTATCAACATTTGGCCAAAAATGAGAACAGCAAGACCAGCAGCAATTCCAATCCGAGGTAATGAAAAAGAAATACCAGAAATAATCCCAATTCCTAATATTCCGGAAAAAATGATATATGGTGCAGCACTAGATATTGTCTGATAGTTATTAATATATCTCATCCCGGTTATTAAAATTAGAAGCACGGCAATCAGACCCCCCACAGCATTAACTAATAGACCATTCCCTATTGGTCCCACAAGCTTCCCTGCCCAATTATTTAAGGTTCCTTGTATTCCTATTGCTAGTCCGCTCCCAAGACCAACAACTAGTGCGAAAATTTGACTTTTGTCCATAATAAACTTGCCCTGCTATGTTTTCCCTTTATGTTCGTTTGCTCATGTATTCTTCTACTTCGGCAAGCGTACAAATTGCATTTTGAGTACACCAAACATAAGGTGTTCGGTCATATAAAGAGTAAATCCAAAAGCCCGCTTGATCTTGCATATCCAAGATTCTTTTTATGCTTGGAACTAAATCAATATATAGTCCGTGATCCAACGCTTTTACAAATGCACGAACTACCCAGCTAATTGAGAAATGCCTAACTCGCGTATAATAATATTGTTTCGTTCCTTTCATGATGCCCACGTCGAGTTCGTTTTCCCAAGTCCCATCTTGCAGACAGGAATTTTTCAGTTTTTGAATAGCGTTATCAAAAATTGGTTCAGGTATACTAAAGTCTCCTTGAAGCAATGCATAAAGGACCAACCCGGTTATCGCAACCCGACTTTGATTATCTTTTGGCGAAAAACCCCACCCCCCATCTGAATTAACTGCCTGGAACAGAAAAGGCAGTTGACGTTGAACGAAATCATTGTTAATTCCTGTTAAAGCCCAAATTGCAACTGCAGTCGCGTAAATATTAGGAGTGTCCCCTTTCAGACTTCCCCAACCACCAGTTGGTGAAGAGGCTTGAATCAGATAGTCTGAAGATTCTATCAATATAGGTTCTTGCAAGTTACGATTAAAAATTTTTTTCAGGCAAATTATTGTCCATGCAGTTGCTTCGTTCACACTCTCAGCCGACTCAATTAAGGGCCACCCCGTCTCTTCCGTCGCCCAGCCAAAATTCCTGGCACGAGTTGAGCGAATTAATCGCAAGCCATTAACAATGTATTTATCATTAACCGCAACTCCCGAATATAATAACCCTAGAAGTCCATCCAAAGCCCCTCCCCAAACTGTAACATCTGGTTCACCACCAATTTCCGGCCAGCCCCAACCTGAATTTGTAACTACACAGACTTTTTTCAACCAGTCCCTACCTTTTTGGAGGGCTACAGGGATGCGAGCAAGATCGTTTGAATCGAGAATGTCTTTCATAGAAATTTTTAATATTATTAAGAAAAAGTGTGTACTATTATTTCTGGAATAGATGTTGATAGTTGGAGCCGGTATATAGCCAATAGCATATAAGTTACACTTAGTTTATTTATTGTTGGTATTCATAGTTAATGGGTAAGAGAGATCATTGTAATAAAAGCCCCCCGTCAACAACTAGTACATGTCCAGTAATGAAAGAAGACATCGGAGAACTTAAGAATAAGACAGCATCGGCCACCTCTTCCGGGGTACCTAATCTCTTAAGAGGTGTTTCGCTAACTATTTGTTCAAGAAAATCATCCCCCGCACTATTAGTCATCTCCGTGGCAATATTTCCAGGTGCGATAGCATTTACATTTATTTGTGGTGCTAAATTCTTTGCTAGCCCAAGCGTCAAATTTATAAGACCAGCTTTAGCAGCTGTATAAGCGGGGACAAAAGCGGATCCCGTTATACCGTACATGGACGCTATGTTCACAATTTTTCCGCCACCCCGCCGTTCCATCATGGGCACAAAGGTTTGTATGCAAAGTAGAGGGCCTTGGAGATTGATCTTCAAAGATTGTTCCCAAACTCTTTCAGTGACGTCCTTCCAGTATTGAGGTCGTAGCAACTGTCCCGCATTATTGACTAATATATCGATGCCACCGAATTCGTCATCTATAATTCTTGCCATTCTTCTGATTGACAATATATCAGTTACATCGCCTTTAACATCAATAGCTCTACCTTTTTCCATTTTATTAATTTCATTTACAATGAAATTAGCTTGTGTCTGTGAATTTAAGTAATTCACAACGACGTTCGCACCTTCCTCTGCCAGCTTCAAGGCAATTGCTTTGCCAATCCCCCGGGAGGCACCAGTAACTAGAGCCGTTTTTCCAGCCAGAATTTCTTTTTGCATCTCTATTTCCTAATTTTAAGTAAACAAACCTATATACCTACCTGATTCTTGTCCTAAATACCTGCTTAATTTTTTCAACTTCTTGACAATATCTTTCATTGATATTGCTATTTCATGTTCTTAATGATGTTAATTCCGACTTTGCACATTAAGGTATCAAAAACATGTCGTGATAGACAAGATCATTATCGGCTAAAACCTCAAAATCGAGTTGAGCATTAAATGGTATTTTCCTGATATCTCTCACGAGCCTAGCAATAAATCGTCTTTTCAAATATGTTATGGCGTTGTTGTTTTGAACTTGTTCTTTAGACCACGAAGGTCTTCCAGCTATGATAGGCAAAACTAAAGAATAATCAGGCAACCAATCTACGCCTGGTGGACGATCTCCAGACTTAATATCCACAACAATTTCACCAAACCAATTGTCATCTATTTCTTTTTTTATCATTCCCGAAAACTTTAGATTTTGTTGGGAAAACTGCTTACCTAAAAAAAATATTTGGTTAATGGGATCAATGCCTCTACTTGTTAGTATAGATGATAATTCTAGCCATTTTGAATAAAACAGGTCGTAAGAAACTGATTTAATTTTTGTGTCTCTATTTTTGTAAGGATGATCATATATCGATCCTCTATCATCGAAACCGACAAGCAAAAATCTCGTTTCATATTCGTCCCCAAGAATCAAGTCCCAATTTAATTCATTCGGCTTCCGAAAAACCTCAGATAGCTTTGGAACAGGATAGCCAGAAGACTTTAAATATAAAAAGCCCTTGATATTCATAGTACGAAAACGTCAAAGCCCTCTAAAGCGATCCCAGGTAAAACTAAAATCAACACCTAAATCTGCATACATCGTTCTCCTGCTTTCCCTTGATTACTCCATTGGATAAATGCCTTTGTCATGCAAAGCTTTTATATCCAGGAGGCGCGCAAATCCATGTGGGTGAAAAATTGGTCTGTTGAACCAACCATTTTTCACTATTGTTTGATATTCATTCATACCTTTACGATATGCATTTTCAAAGGAATCAGTTAATGTCATAGTTGTTTCTAAGAACTCGTATTCTTTCTTCCCCTTCCATGTTTTCCAACCTACAAATGCATGACCGGTCAAGAGCACGATCACAGGCTCCAAAGCTGCGAGTTCTAAAAGACTAGCATAAAGAACAGCTCCATCTATACAGTTAGCACTCCTTTCAGATAAACTTTCTCTTGGTAATCTAACCGCTTGTCTAACTTCCCCATCTGAAGGGCCAATTGCAAACGGTGAGTTAATGTATGCAATTTCTCCAACCAATTTCAAGGCATTAAATATGGCTTTAACTTGATTCCTAATGAGTTCTGGATTTTGATTGCCCTGATACCCCCAAATTGATGATGACGCAATGTAATCAGCAGCCGAGCGGAGCATTTGCTTGACGTTCTCATTCCTTGGAGTTACCCACGCAGCTATATGCTCTATTAAGGAATGAAACTTATTATTCTCTTTTGAGTCTGGCACGGCCCATCGAACAACGTTCCTGGCTAATAAATAAATATCATAGTCCTGCTTGTGATATAAGTATCTCTTCTCGTCTTTAATATACTCGACCACGGAATGCAACTGAGCAGACTTAATTTCTGTAATTGAACTTATCTTTTCACTATCTAACTTTGGTAACTGATTAAAGATAGTTTCCTCTCCAGGTAGCACATTTACAGAATCGTTTCGAGAAAAAGAATAATTTTCGATTTCAGAGTGGAACATACATAAAATATTCTCCTCCGAATTATTTCGAACTCTATACTGAATTAGTGGCATACTTTCTGGGTTGTAAAGATGCAAAACAGAAGTAGGCAAATGGTTATACAAAACCCTTGTATCAATTCTTAAGCGACTTTCTTTATATGGCAACTTATCCGGCTTGCTCTTTGATAAGCTTTTGCCCTTCTCGTTTCCGGTGTCACGACTCTTCAGCAACGCTTCTAGCGATAGAAAAAATTTGTTGAATTCTGCTTCTTCACCACTTATGATTCCTCCCTTTTTGCGTATTGATTGAAGACGATAAAGATAATCATCTGAAGAAGGGTTCTGCGGTGAAATTAGCCAAATAGATCCTCCTTTATTATGAAAGCAACGATGGATATCTACGTCCCTAGATCCTGTTCCTATAACCAAAATATCACGATTGAGATAGTCTTCTAAAATTGATGCAATTTGTGCATCAAACTCAAAGGTTTCCTCATAAGTCAGCGGAATTATGCGCGATTGAAGACTTCCCCGTAAAAAAAGGATTTTCACAGTGGGGCGAGGTCGTTTAATAGCTGCTACAATTTGCTCTGTTCGATCACGTCCGTTAACCAAAACCTCACGGTCATTTTCTGTTAGTCCAACGTGTGCTAATCCTGTCAACAAGCCGGAATCGAGTGTTGCTGCAAATATTGGGTTGAAGTAACCTTCTTTAATCAACTTGGCTAGGCTCTTATATCCAGCAGCTAAATCTAAATTTTCAAGCGATGGGCTAAGTAAACTAAATCGTTCATCTGAACTTAATTCATGTACGACTGAATAAAACTGCTCCCAATCTCTTGTACCTATTACAGATTCAATTATACTGGAATTAAGATTCAAACTTGATCCGAGGAGGAGTGCGTAAGGGCTAATATTTCTGCGAGCACGAATAAGATTTGCCAACATCTTAAAATTCAGATTGTTCATATTACTTCAAGTCATGATGAAAAAGGTTTGATAACTTTTGAATCACGCCGCCTCTGGTAGCAGCACGGAAAAAGTCGCAAGACCTTTCGAATATTCATCTAGAAATCATCCCATGAATATCTATACAACAGAATCTAAGGAACCTCTGGAACCGAACAATTCAATCTAAAAACAGGTTGTTCCGGTATTGACCATTTTAGAATCACCCGTTGTTCTTGAGCCATTTCTATTGCTTACCTTCATTTGATTTGATGTGAACAAGTTTGCTTTTTTATTCATGTAATTGTTTCTTTATTAAGGTAATATCTTTTATATCGACTGTCGGTTGAATAGCTCGCCCATTTGATCTGGGAAGTGCAACATACGTACTATCTTTATTGGAATCCACTAACATATACTTTGGGAAATAACCCCGTTCATACATTTCTTGACAAAACGGATACGGCGCTAAAAATTCACCATATTCAGCTATTGCGCTTGTTCTGCATAATCCTCGACAAGCAGGGGACACTATGCAATTGCCGCAAATGCCCTTTAACGATTTAGGTTCCGTGTGTCGGGCGGATACGAAAAATTCGCTTGATTTCCATAAACTTTCTAAAGAAACCTCTCGAATATTACCGGCAATAGCCATTTCTTGTTCATAAGAGCCATGACACATTGCCACACTACCATCAGCGAGGATTGAGCAGAAATCAATGGCCCATCCACAGGTAAACGAATTAAGATTATTTAAAGGTTGGAACGCTGGGGGTAACGTGAGCATCAATACGGTCTTTGGATCTTTTTGCGTTTTCCATCGATAATCCCAAAAGTTCACCTCATCCAGATTGTTAACTAACCATATTATATCTTCAACATTCAACGATATATCCTGTATCTGCCTTCCTCTACCTAAACGATGTATGCTTAATATTACTTTATGCTGTTTAGCTCCAAGTTTGCACATATAATTGTATAAGGGAATGATCTCGTGAAGGTTAATTTTGTTAGCAACGGTGTGTATTGAAAACCTGAAGTCTTGCTCTGACAACTGTTTTATTGTTTGAATCGTTTTATCGTAAGCTCCGGGTGACTTGCGGAACCGATCATGTGTATTTGGCTTAAATCCGTCTAGACTGATAAAGAACTGCAGTTGTTCTTTGGAGTCGACAAACTCTTGTAAGTGCTCCTTTTTGAGTAACAGGCCATTTGTTTCAACAGAAACCCTTAAGCCATATTCGAGGCTGTGCTTTATCAAAGTGTTGATGTCTTTTCTAGTAAATACCTCCCCTCCTGTAAGTTTTACATGTTCAGCTCCTAGCTCCCGTGCTTGCATAAGCACATCTAGTATTTCGCTGGTTGTAAGTTCATTTTTCATTGCATGACTGGCATCTACCCAGCAATGCTGACAACCTTGATTACAAAGCATCGTCAAAGAAATAGACAAATTGCGGATTCTTGGGGTATCAGATGGTTGGCGTATTTGGAATTTAATCCTTTCAGACGCCATTTTTTGTAATGCATTTATCGTTTGTTCATCGTCGGTTTGATCCATCCAAGGAAACATAACTCCTCCTGATGTTAATTGACACTTACAGATTACCTAAGCTAATTTTCCGTCTCGCATGGGGTAAAATTCAGCATACGATTCTTCAATTCATACTCGTAGAGCCAAAGATATTTTTTTTGCAATGTCGGAATAAAAATCGTTTGTTTGCATAGTATACTCAGCAGAAGATGGCAGCAAAGGAGATAACCTCCACCGAGGTGCATCAGGATATCGTGGGATAATATGACAGTGTGCGTGAAGTACTGTGTTACCCAGCATCAGATAGTTAATAGTAGGAGGCTGGAAAACTTTATTAATAGCTTTAGCCAACGTTTTTACATCTTCCATAAACTTTTGGGTCAATATAGGCGGAATATCCAATAAGCTATCATAATGTGGATTTATTATAAGCATGGATCGACCTAAATAGGTTTGGTCAAAATTTACAAAAGCTATGCCTGTATCTAGTTTAGCTATACGTGTTGGATTGAAATGATCTTCATTTATTAACGCACACAGTTTACAGTCTTTTTTCATACAACAACACTCACATGGCTCTCGATCGAACAGACCTCACTTTTTCATTTACATTATGAGGTATCCTGACCTATTAAGCAACAATAAGCCTCACTGCGATTCGTATAGCCAACAAGACCAAACAATATAGAATTATCCCTCTAATGCACACAAGTTTATTCCGCACGGATAGACTCACTACCATTTTACACACTCCCCAATTGCTGCCATAAATAAAAACGGCCGTTCCTCGTCTTATGCCTCTTCCAATACAACTCTCGTTCCAGATCACGGCCGTATGCTTTCGCCGCCAGCTTGCCATTCGGGTAATAAATCTTCTCTGGCTGACGCGTCTCGCTCGTTCCCCCAACGTTCCCCGGCATCCCTTTCATAACCAGGTCTTTGAGTTTCCGATTGATCCGCTTTTGCCGGCCCCGTGGACGGTGCCGGTGCTGCCCGCTGTAACTGTTGGGCAGCTGCCAGGCCAGATAAGTTTTTCCCTTCCTGCCTTGCTGGCCGCGATAATCCTTTAGTTCAAATAATGCCTGCCCTTTGGCCCAGGCGCGTTTTTCTTGATTCTCCTTTGTTGATAAATCACCGACGGCAAAGTTGGCTTGCACGTCAACGCCAATCCGTTCTTCATAGTTGCGCTGGCTGGACCGCCCCACCCCACTCAGCTGCTCTAGAGTCTCACGAGCAATGGGCATAGCCTGGTCGCCATGCGGCGTCTCTTTGGCACGGCCGCTGTGGAACGCCGCATACAAATGAGCGCGGAAAGTGCCGATGCCGTCCAGCAGCGCTGCTGTGGGCAACGCCACCGGCCGACCGGTTAAGCGGTCCACGCCCAGCGCAAAAGCGACCCTGGCGGCCGAGCGCAGCCAGACGTGCTCTTTGTCACGATGCCAATAGACGCCTTCCCCATCCTGCAGCAGGTTGCGCAGCTGCCGTTTGCCACACAAGCGTAGTTTTGAGGTTTTTTTGGTCAGGTTTCTTTTAATAATGTCTATGCGAATAACACCGCACCCCTCACTATCTAAATAGCGCAGCATCAACCAGAGCCTTCCAGGCGCGGTAAGTTCTTCGCGCAGCATTCCCAGTCCAATATCCGGGTAAAGTTTTACCCAATCGGGCAATTGCGCTTCATTTGCCTTGGCATGGCGAGATGTGGAGAGCTTATGCTGCTCATTCGCTGTATCGGCAGAGGCTGACACGGCCGTTTCTGCAAGCCGCGCCAACACCTCTTGCTCACCCGTGCCCGAGGAAGATTCACGCGCCTGGCGACGCAAAACGGCCGTTAACGGTTGGCTACCCCACCCCAGGTGGCCCGGCAGCGTAGCAATCGTGGAGGCCGTGCTGTCCGACGGCCGAGAAGACCCAGCGTCCCAGGGAAGACCATTGCCCGCCGCACGCAGCAGCTCGTCAGGCGCACCGGCGGCTTGCCGCTTGACCCTGGCCTGTTCACGCAGCGCATAAAGTCGCTGATTTGCGGCCTCTAATTGTGGCGATGGCGTTGCTTTGAAACCGTCCATGCCAGACCACAGGATCCGGCCAGCATCAAATAACCACACCAATGCATGGATCATTGACACAGGCTTACTCCTGTGTTATTCTCCTCAATGAATTAGGCCGCATAAGAGGTATATAGATACACCTCCCCCCTCCCCAGTGAAGGGGCTTCATAACAAGGTCAGGGTGCTACCAACACCCAAAACCTTTAAAGTATGCGGTTAACGAATAGAGATACTTCTGCAAAAGCCAGTGTTTGCCGCACCGGCTTTTTTGCATTCTGGGGCCTGAGCCGCCAGACAGTGGCGTTCATATCAAGTCAATCACCATTCGATGACCGCCACTGGCTGATTTCCCAGACCCACGTCAGTTGTTAATTCTTCTCGACTTCCGCTTCATGCGCTGTGCTTTGACATCCAGCCCTGTCTGTGCTATTCTTTCTCCAGACAAAACTGCGGCGGGTACAATACCCCCCTCCCCAACAAAGGGGCTTCGCACTGAAGGCGCTGCCAACGCCTGAAGCTCAGCGAATATGCAGTTAGATAGCGAAATTAACGAAAGCCAGGTACTGCCAATACCTGGCTTTCTTCATTTCTGTCACAACGGGCTGCGAGACCCGTAAGCAACCAAATTGCGTGCCGAGATGGGACAGCCAGAGAAGCATCACAATGACGAAATAATGCGGTATGCGATTGTCGGTTTTGATGGGTCTGCTGAGAAGCCATCGCCTATCTCCGTGCTGGTTTATGTGGGCGATGGAATAATTAATGAGGATTACTTGACCAATATACGGAAATTGGACATAATTGTATTCACATCGCCAGCCCCGTGTGTAACTTGTTCTCGGCAAAAGTACAGTTACCAGGGGCTTTTTTATTGCCTGTTGCACAAGTGCAATAAAACTGGTCTGATTATACATAATCCCTCATTTGCTGCAAAGCTTAATTACCCATCGTCGCTTTCAAAGCCCATCATTGGCTGCGACGAATGTTGTCATTTTTGCTGATTCAACACGGCCGTTCCAGGTCGTAAAAAAGGGGTCGCCATCCACAATCACGACCCCTTCGCCCTGACGCAACAACTCCAGATTTTCCCCTAACCGGAAATCATCAGCGAGAAAACGCTTTTTCAGTGCAGCCAGGCCCTGAGCATGACTCTCCGTCAAGATAATGGCCGCGTCTGGTAAAAGCGGGCCGTTGCTTACCACGATTCGCGGCAAATTCCCGATCAGCGACGCGGGCAGCACCTTCCCTGGCAGCCCATGGGCGATGAGCCGCACGGCAGGCAGCTGCATGGCGGCCAGCAGTGCGGCCCGCAGCAGCTGCTGGCGTTCCCAACTCGTGCCTTTACAGGCAAAAAACAGGGCCCCGTCGGGCAGAATATCAAAGCGATTGACGGGCCACTCCAGCCATTCGCGCAGGCTGCGGTTAGCGGTTAGCCGGTTCAACGCCATACCCAAACTGGAAACGGCCGCTGTCTGGCCCTGGCGTTCCACCTGCTTCAGCCACTTGCGCAAGGAAGGAATATCCGCTACCCCATCTGCCTGTGCCCGATCTAGCAACTTAACGCCCTGCGGATGCACGTTCATGCCGCCAAACCAGCGCTGCCAGCGCTGCAGCAAGGCTGCCTCGGTTTCACCCGGTACGGCCGCCAGCGGGTTAAACCCATTGGCCAGCGACGTGCCGTCCATATCGACGTAAGCCAGCTGCTCACCCAACAGCCGGGTTACGGCCGCCTTGCGCTTCAGGCGCGGCACCAGGTCGCCAGCGCCATCCAGGATCATGAGGTTGGCATGGTCCAGGGCCACCATCTGCGTCACCTGATGTACCAGCCAATCGGCCACCGCTTCCTGACGGCCGTAAATATTGACCCGGCCAGCCACGTGCAGCGGGGTTCCGGACTGCGACCGTCCCAGCAGCCAGCGCCCCGGATCCGGCTCGGTGACGGCCAGGTGCGCCGGCGGCTGATGTCCATTCCAGTATGGCTGCGCCGTTAATCCCGGCACCGGGTTGGACGGCAGCTGCCAGATACCGGCCTTTTCTTTGGTGGCTTTGGCCGACGGCTGGGGCAAGTAGCGGCCACGGCCTTGGCCACGATTGTGGCCGCGATTGCGGTCAACGTCGCCCTGACTCCCACTAACAAAGACATACTCGTTGACAATGTGGGCCAGGAACGGCCGTTCCCAGGGCAATTCGGACACGGCCGACAGACGCCCCACCGCTGGCGCAGCCACTTCGGGCAGCTTGGGCTTCAGGGAAAAATTGAAATCGGCGGCCATGCGCTGCAGTAGACGGACGTGCGTCTCCGGAACACCCAGATAGAGTGCCGACACCGCTTCATCCGGCCGGAAATACAGGGCAACGCGGCCACACGCCTGGGGGCGCGACAAAAGTCGGATGCACCTTGTCGGACCGTCCGGCGTCAGGTAACGCAGGCGAAACCAGGCCAGCCCAGCGTCCCACTGCTCACGGGCAGCTCTTTTACCCGGCCAGGCTCTACCCAACCAGTTCTTAAACATGCATCCCTCGCATCAGCCGATTTCTTCCCAGAAATTATCCAGTTCGCCATCGCCATCAACGGGCAGATCACTGGCAACCAGTTTTTGTTCCTGTTCCTGAATCATCAAGGTGATCATCACCAGCGACCAGCGGTTGAATTTCACCGATAAGGCGATGTTGTCCGCTTCCTGCTGACGAAATTGGTCCAGTAGTTTGTTGCTCATCTCACTCCTTTTAGCTGCCGATCAGGTATTCCGCCTCAATCGGCCGCAATTGAAAATAAACCATATCTGCTTTGCCATTGGCCCGCACCACGGCCATCCCCTTGCCATGCCGGTCATCGCTGCCCATCCGGGCCAGAAATTCGGCGTGCGAAGGCAGGATTTCGTCCTTGTAATGGTCGGCCAGCCGGTAGGCGGCGTCCCGCTTCATGCCAAAGGCCACGGTCCAGCTGACGTTGTTGATGATAAACTGCCCGGCGGTGACGTTGGTGCCGGTGGCCATCGATTCCGCCTGCGCCCCGTCCACGCCGATAAACGCTTCCAGGTCCTGGTCAATCATCACCACCGCCGCGCCAAAGGTGCGCACCGTCTTGACCATATTGGCCAGGAAAGTCATCAGGCTGGCCTCCTGGTTCATGTAATGGACTTCATCGACAATAATGGCCCGCTTGCGCGGTTTGCGCCGTACCTGGTGATTGATGCCCGCCAGGGTGGCGTAATAGAACAACGGCCGTCGCCGCTCCGGCACCTGGCTGAAATCAAAGAGCACAATGCGTTCCTTGAGCCGCAGGTCCAGATTCGTGGGCACATTAAACGTGCCGGCATAATCGCCATAGACGTAGAGACTCTCAATCTCCTCGGCCAGATCGGCGGCCGCTTCGGCGACCTGACCACCCAAGACCGGCGTGGACAACCCACTGCTGCCATTTCCTGCCGTCACCAGCTGTACCGGTGCCGCTTGCTCTGCCACCTGATACAACTTGTGGCAGAATGTCTCCAGCGTCGGTGTCAGTCCGTGGTCCACCATTAGCTCCCCTTCCCAATCGTAGCGGGCGTAGGTCAGCTGCAGGGCACGGCGCACGGCAGCGACTTCGGCATTGCTGAAGCGGCGCGGATTGTTGCCCAGCGGATCCAGCAGCAGACCCAGCAAGGTGATGACATGATCGTACTGGTCGGTAGGATTTTCATATACAACATCGAGAATATTCAGCTTTGTCGTGGCATAGGAGAGTTGGCTGTAGGAGACGTTTTTGCCCCCGGCCAGCTGCAGCAGGCGGCGGCTGTGCCCCTGCGGTTCCAGCAGCACGACCTGTACATCTTGCTCCGCCAACCGCCAGGCCAACGCCTGCGCGCCCACCGTCTTTCCCTTCCCCGTGCGGCCGAGAATAATGCCGTGAAAGGGATCGTTGCCCTTCCAATCCAGGTAGTAGACGTGGGGCGCCACCTCATCCACAGAGATGCCGACGTAGTAGCCGCCGGCAGTTTGCTCCCGGCCGACCCCCCACATGCCGGCAAAAACGGCCGGGGCGCGGCTGAGGGTGTTGAAATGACCGGCGGGCATCCCTGGAGGCCTGGCCGCCGGGCCAAACATGCGCGCCGCGGCCGCCTGATAACCCAGCATCCGGTCCACCTTCATGTATTGGGTACTGGTCTTGCGCAGGCTCTCCAGCCGCTCCCGCAGACCGGCGGCGCTCTTGTCCAGCAGCATGAACAGCACGCGCACCTGGTGTACGGCTTCATCCCGCACCGTCAGGGCGGCTTCCGCTTCTTCGCTGGCGATCACGGCATTGCGGTCCTGGCCATTGAGGATCATGCCCTGCCAGAATTCAGCCGAAGCGGTGACCCGCTCCGGATGCACCTTGCGCACATCGATGCAAATCACCATCGGTCCATCGGCGGCCGTGATCGTTTGGGCCAGCGGGTGGCGCCAATCCCAGGTACGGGTAAGCTGGTATGAGGCCAGAATGGCATAGCGGTAACGGCTGTTATCGACCTGGAGACGGCCGTTTTTCTTCTGCAGCACCGGCGCCATATGATCGTGATACTCGGCGTAATCGCCGGGAATCGGCAGCTGCGGGTAGCCTTCTTCGCCAACCGCGCGCCAATGGGCCAGGTCATTACTGGTCAAGGCGTCGTTGAAATCCACCAGAAAGTGGCGCGTGCGGCGCATCTCGCCGCGGCTGGCCCACTCCCCGATCATCCGCACCTCTTCCATCAGGCCGCGCCGCGCCCAATCGTCACTGATGCCCATCGCCAGGCAGCGACGGTCCCGCTCCAGCCGTTCCAGGCTGGCGGGCATGACAAAGGTGATGAAACGGCAGTGCTGCACCGGTCCAGCAAAGAGGGACACCATCTGGCCAATGACGGCCGATTGGTCGTGGCTGTCAATCTGGTAAAAGTGGGGCAGCGTTACTTGAAAGACACGCATAAGCCATTTACTCCACAACCACGGTGGCGGCAAAGGCGCCGCCGATCTGCTGTCGCTCAGCACGGACGCGCACGCTGTCCCATTCGGCCTGGACGTTGACGATTTGCGGCGCGCCGACCAGGTTGCGCAGCCAGACCATCAGGTAAGCCACCAACCGCTTTAAGACGATCTCACCGTTGTGGGTGTATCCGGCAACATACCCAGCGATGATGAAGAGGGGCGCCAGCCAAAAGGGAGCATTAAACAGACCCACACCCATGGCGGTGAGGACAATGATCAGCATAAACTGGGTCATCGTCACCTTACGGATGATAGTGGCCTGGCCCTGCTGAATGAATTCGGAACGGAAATGGGTGACACTGAACATACTGACTGTCTCCTTGAAAAAAGGCTTTGGCAAATGGCAGGTGGCAAGTTCTCGCCCGCCACCTACTTCTTGCAACTTGCCGCTCGCCTATCCCAACCCGCAAAGGGTATAGAGGCTTTCGATAGCAAAGCCGGTCAAAATCTGGTTGCCGATGTCGGTGGAAAAAGCCAGCAGGATCAAGCCCAGGCCGACAGACCCGGCGACGGCTCCGATTTGTGCCCCTTGCGAAGGCAAAATCGCCGTCAGGTTCTTGCGAAAACCCAGCACGGCCAGACCGAGCAGCACGGCTGCGCCGCCCATCAACTGCGTGGTAAACAGCGCCCGGTCATACGTGTCACAGATAGCCGCCGGCGGTGCTTCGCCAGGGGCGCAGGCGGCCAGGACGGCCATCAACAGGACAAAGGGCAGCATGTGCTTGAGGCGAGGCCGGCGCACACCGAAACGGCTGCCGGTTCTCAGGACGGCTGAGCCATCCGTCACGTTACGTTCTGATTTTGGTTGCATGGGCAACATTGTGTCTCCTTATATAATTGAAGTGATTAGGACAAATGGCGGCTGCAGACGGCAAATCTATCGGCCGCCATTGCCCCTGTCAGGCGCTGGCCTGGGGCTGTGTCAGGGTTCTACGCCGGTTATTCCGTCGGGATACCGGCTGGAAACCCGCGCGGAAACCCGCCCACTTCCCACAGGTCAGCGCCAATTTGTAATCGCATGGATGCAAATTGAGGAAGAAACGACACTGTTATCCCCGCCGTTTCTCCCGGGTTAATCACAATGGGCAGGCGGGGAGTGACCTGCCAGGTTCCCTCATAGGCATCACCTCCTTCAGAGGACGCTTCGGTCCATTCAGCTATTTGGATAAATTCGGGGCCAAGATAAACGGCCCCTTCCCCGGCGTTAAAGATGGAAAGTTCGATCACGGCTTGTTCTCGTTCCGCATCCCACCACGCCTTGGTGATCTCGATCTCTAACTGCTCGATTAAACGGGGCACTTCGCCCAACCACACAACGGCCAGATTGCCGCCGGGCAAAGCGCGAAACTCGGCGAACAAAGGCTGTTTTGATACGGTGTCCGGCAAGGTGAACTCTGCCTGCCAGGTACCGTCTTCAGCCCATTCCAGGGGCACGGCCGTTGTTTGCTCACCAGTAGCGGCCAGGGAAAGCACGATAGATTGGCTGCTGTCCAGGCTATGGACATCGCCTTCCAATACTATGCGAATACGTCCATCTGGCGTATTGTCAAACTGTACGGCCGTCACTTGCAGCTCTCCGCCGCTGCGGAAGGCAACGCTGTCGCCCACTTCGTAAACGATCTGCCCCTGCCCTTCCTCACTGGCTACGTCATAATTGGCGAAGGCATAGGCCACATCCCCTTCGGCCACAGCCGGCAACGCAAAGAGCGTCAGCCCCAGGCGATTTTGGGACAGCAGCCGCCCTGCATCATAGTTGGCTCCCTGCCCCGTTTCGGCCACGACGAAGTGCAGCGCGGCGCCGGTATCGGTGCTGAGGGTAATACGGTCGCCGGGTTCCAGGTTCCGCACCAGGCTGTCGGGGATGCCCAGGGCGTAGTTCAAAACCGTGCCAAAGAGCCAGACGGCGACGGGATTGTCGGACAGCATCGTGGCTTCGTTGTAGCGCATCTCCCCTTTCGGTGTCGGTTTGCTGGGGTCAATGGCCAGGGCGATGGTCTCTTCGGACCGATCGTAACGGATTTCAATCGCGCTGGGACGGCCAATGGTGAGGGCGCCGCCCAGGCTGCCAATGGTTTGTAGAGAATCGTCCACACCAGTGATTTCCGGCAGCGGCGGCGTGGGCGTTACGGTACCGGCGGCCACCAGGGCCTCAGCCACCGGCGTCCCGGCGTCAACGGTTTCCGAATCACCCGCCCGCTGCGCCCGGCCGCGCAGGGCGAAAACAAGGAGCAGCAAGGCCACCCCCACAAAGACCCCAATTTTAATCAGGGTGCGCCGCCGTTCGGCCGTATTGTCCGGTTCTCCCAGACTGCTCTGGGCCAGCTGCGGCAGCGCCTGCTCGTACATCGTCTCCGGGTTGAGGGCAACCAATCCGGGACGGCCGTCGGGCCGGATAAAGCCACCCCGCTGGAAATCATCACGGCGGCTGCGGAGATAGGTGAGAATGTCGGTATCGGTCCGGTTTTGTTCCGTCTCCGCCAATTCACGCTCAATGGCCTGGCGAAACGCATCCTGGTATTCAGGCGGAATTTCGGATAATTCCTGCTCGATGTCGAGTTCTAAATCGGTGTCAAACATGGTTTACTCCTCGCCACCGGTCTGGTTCTGCACCGGCAGAAACACCGGCAAACGGACCGCCGGCAGTCCCAGCACAATGTCGTTATTGATTTCCCCGGCACGCACACGGGCCGACCAGCCGGGCACAAAGGGGACAATGACGCGGGCAATGGTTTCGCTGGTCAGGTTGAAAATGGCCTCTCCCTGCGCGTTGGTGAAAACCCGTGCCAGACGCTGCCCCTGGCTATCGACGGCCAGAACGCTGACATTGGCAATCCCTTCCCCCGGTCCGGGCTGCCGGTCATTGTTGGCGTCGTAATAGACCAGCAGGCGAACATGGGTTGTGGGCGTCGTAGTTTGGGGTTGCACCTGCCCCAGGTGTCGCACCGTCAACGTAATTTGGCCGGTGGTTGTGATACCTGCGGTAATGGTCAACGGCGCTGTCGGTGTAGACAGGTCGCTGGCCGGAGCCGAGGATGCCGGCGGCTGGACGGCCACTGGCAGCGGTGAGGCCGGTTGGCACACAAATTCGTACTGACCATAGCTGCCGCCGCGCGCTTCGACCCGGATAACGGCCGTTTGCTCCACATCCGCCGTCCAGGCAAAGTAGGAATCCACGCGCCCCACCCCCCTGTCGTCGTTCACGCCAATGTCGCCAGCGGCGCCCACCACAGTCAGCAGCGTGTCCACCTGATCCGTCACCGTTTCACAGACGTAGCGGTTGCCCGCTTTGGCAATGAAGGTGAAATAATCGACGTCACCCGCGCCCACGGTATAGGTGTCGCGCAGGCCAGGCGTCACCGGTCGGGCCGTTTCCGGGCTGTTGTTGGGTTCGGCCAGGTCCGGCGAGATGATGGGCGTCGGTGATGGTGTGGGCGTGGGCGTTGCCGAGGGCAACGCTGTCGGTGTCGGCGTTAAGGTGGGCGTCGGTTCGGCCAGAGCCACTTCCAGGTCGTAAGTGCCGTCATAAACGGTTGCTTTCTCCACCAGGGTCACATACCAGCCGTCGGCCGGGGCCGTAAACAGTACCAGCGAGCCGACATCGGTCGGGGAACGATCATCGTTCTCCGCCAGCAGCTGCCCGCCCCAATGCAGCTGCAGACGGGTATCCAACCCACCATAGACAGTGGTGCTTACGCGGATCATCTGGCCGGCTTTGAGATAACCGGTGAAATAGTCCACATCGTCGCCGGTGAGGGTCAGGTCCGGTTCACTTTGCAGACCAACGGCCGTCGCGGTTTGGGCATCATTGTTCGGCTCAAAACGGTCTGGCGGCAGTGCGCCGTCATCTGTGGGCACGGCCGTTGGCCCGCCACTGGGGGTAAGCGTGATGATAATGGGCGTGGGATTCTGCCCGCCATCTTGCGCCTGCGTAGTGCCGGTTACGGCCATGACGGCCATCAAAATAACAAAGCTGAACGGTATCAGCAGATGCTGGTGTTTCTTGATCATTGAATGCTCCTATTCTTCCTCTGGCTGGGACGCGGAAACGGCCGTCGCCCCAGCTCCATCTGTGGCCGATGCAACCGCAGCAGCGGTCGTCTTGACCGCGGCCGATTGCGGCACAACCATCGCGCCCGGCAGCGCGGCCATGTCGCTGACAAAATGTCGGACCATCTCCGGCCGGTAGCCGCGATCGGCCAGTTCCGCCTGCACCACGTCGCGCAGGCCATCCTGTATCATTTCCGCCAGACGAGTCAGGTCTGCCGGGGAAAGATCCATGGCGCGCGCCCCGGCCATTACGCCACGCACGTTGCCGGTCTGCCCGCCAAAACCAATGGGCATACCCAAAGCCTGAATGACGGACTGCTCATCAGCAGCCCCCGCCGCCGCTTCCCGGCCAATGGTGCCGACCAGTTCAGTGCGCGTCAGGCGACGCTGCGGCAGCAGCACCATATCGGCGACGGCCGATAACTGCGCATCGGTTAGATGTGTGGGGCTGTCCTGAGCCGCCGTGGCCTCGCGAATCGCCGCCGCTGCTGCGCCACTTTGGAAAGCAGCCAGCACGGCCGCATCATCCATCCCCTGCGCACGGTATTGGGTGACGAGATTAGCGGTGGCCGCAGCAGCCTCCTGCACGGCCGTTGCCGTGTGCTGGCCAACGGCTCCCTGAATCAACCGGGCGTTGTTTTCGCCGGTGTAAGTAACCAGCGTACGCTGAGCCGCCTGACCGGCCAGCGAATGCGGGTCGGTCAGATGCGCCAGGGCATCGTTGACCACCTGCCCGCGTGACGCCTGATACGGTTCCAGGCGGATCGTGCCGGCAGAAGGAACATCCATCGTTTCGTATTTATCTTCACGGCCGTCGCGGTCCAGGGCCGGCGCGGCGCTGACAATATTGACGTTCTGCACCGCGTCTGTATCGGCGGCTGCATCTGTGTCATCGTCATCATTGACAAGACCCACATCCTGAGAAGCATTAGGAGATGGCTCAACCGTTCCTCGCAGCCAATCTGGAACAGCGCCATTGACAGATGCATCGGCCTGCTCGCCGGCTCGTTCGCTTACAACACGGCCGTTTCCCTCTGGGTTAGCCAGGGCTTCAGTCAGGTTGGTCAGCGCCTGTTCCAGGCTGGCAAACCGGTTGGCTAAAGCATCGTTGGGCGCAAGCGTGCGACCTTGCGGCGATTGCCCATTGGCGGCGCCGTTAACGGATGTCTCTGCCTGTGACCGTTGGGTTTGCCGGGCCTGACCGATAAGATCGCTGGCTTGACCGCGTGTCAGGCTCTGCCCTGAGCCTGTCGAAGGGTCTGTTTCCGGTTCGACGCCCAACTGCTGTAAATAGGCCAACTGCCGTGGTGTGGCCGGCTCTTCACGCCAAAGGTCGTTAATGTCGTTATCTGCCGGAGGCTGATTCGCACCACTGCGGGCGGAACGGCCGTTTCGCCCGCCCTCTCCCGCCACGCCATTGGCCGGCAACGCGCCCGGCAACTCCACCGGCTCGCCATCGCCATCAAAGGCCGCATCCCGCGCCCCGTTACCGTAGCGGCGGCCGCCAATTTCATCATAAGCGGCGCGCAGCGAAGGCGAAAAGCGCATGGCCAGCCAGGGGCTGGAGCCAAAACCGGACATAGAAGACCCGGCGCGCAGGTAATCCAGCATGTCTGGGTCATGCGGCTGCACGTCGCCATCGCGGAAGTTACGCGCCAGAGTGCGGGCTTCGTGGGAGCCTTCAATCAGGCTGCGGGCGGTCTCGGATCGGCCGAGAGCATAACCGGCAATCGTCTTCAACTGCCGCACCCGGCCGTCGGTCTTGTTGGGATCCGTGCCCAGATACGCGCCCTCGTTACGGCCGTCGGCCTGCAGGGCTGCCGCTGTGGCCAAAACCGCGCCACCAGCCGCCACCGTCGCCCCACCCGTGAGCGCCGCGCCGGCCAACATGGCTGTGCCGGTGACGGCCTGGCGTCCCATGCGGGCCACATCCATGCCGCCGACGCCACCGGTGATGACGCTGCCGCCGAAGAGGTCAAAGGCAGCGGCGGCCAGCTTCAGGGCGCTCTTGATGCGCCACAGCAGCACAATGAGGGTGATGATGCTGGCCCCGATGTAGAGGCCAATCCCCTGCTGGGCAGCGGCCGCTAGCAAGCCAATCATGATGGCCACGATGATGACGCTCATCAGCGTCTCGATGAGCAGGTTGATAAACTGCCGCAGATACGCACCCAGAAATGCCTGGGTATAGATGAAGAAAGCAAACAGCATGGCAAAAGGCACGCCGGCATACAGGAACATGGCCACGCCGGTCAGCGCCAGACGCAGGAAATGTTCGGCGATAGCCGTGGGGACGGCGACCAAAGCAAAGAACAGTCGTTCAATTCCGTCACTGGCCAGCGCTTTGGCTAACTCCTGGTCGGCTTCGTCGCTGAGGTCAATGCCGGACGGATCGCCAAAAGGATAGTAGGCGGCTTCAAAATCGACGGGGAATTCGCTGCTGTCCAGCTCATCTATGTTGGCCACCAGCATGAAGGCTGAAACGAGGTCAAAGCTGCCCACCGCCCCGTCACTGTTTACGTCGGGGATGGCTCCCGGCAGCCCGACATCGGTGCCGTCCATACTGGTATCGAAGATGTCACCGGCGGCCCCGTCGATCAGGGCGGTGTCGATGCCGGCATTTAATGCCGTGCGCACGTCTTCCATCGTGTCAATAACCACAATCGGGGAAGAAAAGAAAAAGAAAGCGATCAGGCCGTAGGTGAACAGCTTGGAGGGATCGACCCAGCGGCTGGTGGGCACGATGTTGTTCAGGGCATACCAGAAACCCAGGGCGGTCAGGGCCAGGATGAACATGCCGCCCAGCGGCGCCGACAGAGCATTAACCAGCAGCTCCACAAAGTAACCGACGTTGTCCGTCACCCAGCTGTTGATGCTCTCGGCAATGACGGCAATGGAGAGCGTCGCCCGATTGATCGCCCACAATATCTGGGCCAGGGTGTATTGCAGGAAGTAGATTGCTTCCGCGAAGTAACGGCCGGGATCAAGCATCAGCGTCCTCCAATTTGCGCTTGGGTGACTGCCGTTTACGCGACCACAGGTGTAAGCCGCCGCCAATCACGAGACCCCCGCCGATAAACAGAAGGAAACGCCAGGGACTGCTAGAGGCTGGATTTGCATCTGATTTTTCTGCATCCGCCTGTTCAGGGAGACGTGTTGGCGTAACGTCAATACGTTGTTCCGATGTGGGTACCGACGTGGGCGCGGCACCGCCATGCAAGGTTTCGCCCACGGGGATGATCGGCGACGGTACGGCCGCTTCCGGGGCAGCATCGAAGTAGACACGGCCGTCCCCGTGGAAGGTGAAGTGGTAGGTAATGGAGCTATCCCCAACGGTCACGCCAAAGCCGCGCAGGCCGCCTTCGGCCACAGCCAGCGCCGAGATATTATCTAGCGGTCGCGTAAACAGCACCTGGTACAGTCCGCGCCCCACAAGCCAACTGCATTCGCCGTTGGCGTCGGTCACACAATCCGGGGTAATCGGATCTTCGTCCGGCAGGCGTTCCAGGATGACGGTCTCGCCGACAACGGCCGTGCCATCACTGCCGCGTAGGCGGATGCGCAGTTCCAACGTCCCAGACGCCTGCGCCATAGCGACCTCTGTCCACACAATCAGCCAGCTTGCCAGGAGCAGCATCATCCATCCATTTCGTTTACGTTTCATCACACGCATTCCCTTTCTCAATATGGCTCTTTGTCACGCCACCAAGGCTGTCCATTGCGATTGCTGGTTACGTCGCGTACATATGGGCTGCGCCGCGGCCAGAAAAGGATGGCCAGAATGACGCATAAACAAACGAGCAGGATAGCTTCTAACATATCCCCTCCCCTGCCAGGGATTGATGCCAGGCAATCAGCTCCGGCAGGCCGCCGCCTGTTTCATCGCTGAACGAATACCAGCCACGGCCGTCGGCCGTCACCAGCAGCCCGCCCTGCCCCAGAAAGCGGATGTCGCCATTGCGTTCCACCTGTTCGGCGGCGCCGATATGACGCCGGGCATAGTCCAGGCAGTCGTGAATACCTTTGAAGGAACCGTTTAGCTGCACCGGATAGGCAACCCGGCTCCGCTCCGGCCTGGTTGGTCGTTCGTCAAAGGATTTGCTGAGAGCGACCAACGCCTGGTACTGCGCTGCGGTCAGCGTGGGGATATCTTCATAGCAAGTTCCCCGGCTAAATCGGTAGCGCTGGCCATTGGGGTGACGGCTGCCAGCAGTCACTACCTGACGACCCGCGCCCAAGGTTTCAATGAATTTGACCAGTCGTTTACGGCCGTTGGCCGCATCATCAACCGGAGCGTAACGTCCGGCCAAGGTGCGGCCGGGATGCGCTTCTGTGGTGTAGAAGTACACATGGCAGCCGCGGCCACTGGTGACGATGACCAGGGGCTGGCGCAGTCCAAGTGATGTGCCGTTTACCTCGCCACTCCAGGCAGGGAAAACTCGCCGGGCTTCTTCGTCAAAATCGAAGACAATGAGAGCACGGCCGTCCCGCTGCAGACCGCAGCGAATGCCCACATTATTCCGGGCCGGCCAGCGCGCCACGTCTGCGGGTGTGTAGACGGCCGTTTGCCAGCCTTTGAGTAACGGCCGTTTCAGGTCATCGCCGTCGCGGCCCAACAGGACAGGGTGCAGGCCAAGTTCAATCAGTTGCAGTGCTTTCTTGTTTGCCATCGTGTCTCCTGCTCAGGGATTCGGTCCCGGCCCGGCCCACTGCGCCGGGTCTATCAGGTTGCCGTTCTGGTACACAATCCAATGCAAATGACTGCCCGTGCTGCAGCCCGTGGATCCCATCTCGGCCACGTTTTGCCCGGCGCTGACCGGGCCGGATGTCACCAGAAAGTTGCTGAGGTGGCCGAAATAGTGAAGAGTTCCCCCACCGCTCACACGCTGGTAATTGCCAAGCCCTTCATGGGGCGGCTGCGAGCCGGGAATGTCGGAACAGTCCGGGCCGGTGCTGTTGGGACCGGCAAAAACCATGGTACCGTCCACCGGCGACCAGATCAGCGTGCCCTGGGCGTTGGCGATGTCCACCCCGTTGTGGAACCACTGGCGTTCAGGCGGGCAGCCGAAGCCGGTGCCGTCGATGCCGGTGTACAGTTCGTGGCAGCCAAAGCCACGGGTAATGATGCCGGTCGTCGGCCAGAGGCCATCACCGCTGCCCGGCTCACCACCACCGGATTGGGTGCCGCCATCATCCAGCACAATGGGTGTCGGTGGTGGCGGCTGGAAAGCATCGTTAAATGGCCCCAGCGGATCGTCCTCCAGGTAGAACCAGATGGGCAGCCCCCCTTCCACCGGCCGGTTCCAGTCGGTGATCAGGCCCAGTTCACGCACGTCGCCGTTGGGAACCACGAAGCCCAGCACGAATTCTCGCTGGCCGTCGGGCGGTATTGGCGTTAGCTGCTGCGTCTCGTACGCAGGCAGGCTGCGGGCAATGAGCGGTTCGTTTTGCGGCACCCAGCGCCCGGCTAATAGCGCCTCGGCCCGCTGGACACGGCGAATGAAGAAGACGTCGGAGACGGGCACAATGCGCTCCTCGCTGGTGTAATTGGTCACGAGGATGGTGATGAAGTGATAGGCGGACTCCTCGTTATTGGGACTGGGCTGCGTCTCGTGGCCGGTGATGCGAAAAACCAGGCCGTTGGGGCCGCCCACATACACATCGCTATTGAGATAAAAGGTGCCGATGCGGTAATAGGGCGTCTCCAGAGGTTCCGGCGTGGTGTAGCCAATCATGGGCAGCCCCGGCGTGGTCGTCGGCGGTGTACCACCGCTTGGAGTCTCCGTCACGTAAACAGGCGTTGTTGTTACCCAGTACGGCGTGGGCGTACTCAGGAAAACCGGCGTCACCGTCGTCCACTCCGGCGTGGTGGTGATCAGGTTGGGCACGGGCGTGTCGGCATAGACCGGCGTTGAGGTACCCAGAAAGACGGTGACGGTGGGCACGGCCGTTCCAGTCTCGGCCGCCCAGTATGCCGGGCCGGTCAGTGCGGCCGGGTTCTCGATGAAGCCGATCACGCCGCAGCCCAATGTGGCCACCAAAAACAGACTGCCCAACAGTGTGCGACGCAGCCAAACGCGGTTGCTCATGACGGTACCCTCACTCGTCTCTGCCAATGGCCAGCGGCAGATAGGTTTGCCAGCGCACGTAGAGGTAATGGGTGGACCAGGCGGTAGCCAGCGCAGGATCCGGGGAGCTGCTGGTAACGACGGCCGTGCTGGCTATCGTCTCCGGCACCGGCACATTGACCACCGCCTCGTAGCTGAAGGTGCGGCTGTAGTCGCTTTCCGCGCCAAACAGCACCGGCCGCAAATGCAGCGTCGTCCCGGCCGCTGGTGGATAGCCCTGCGGCGGCTGGCCAGCGCCGCAGCAAGGCGCGTAAGCATAGGTTACGCCGCGAGCGCCCAGCTTATCGGCAACGCCAATGGTGTAGCCCTGCGCCACCAGCTGGGCCGGATTGGAAATGTTGTCGTAAATGAAGAAGGCGTCGCCGGCCAGATTACTATCGCCGTTGAGCAGCAGGGCGATGGCGTGACGGGCGGTGAGGTCAGGATCGCCTGACTGGGGTGCGTCATGCCACTGGGCGTAGAAAACATCATGCCCTGCGATCAGGCCGCTGATGATGGCAGCGTGGAAACGGCCGTTTGGCAGCGCATCACTGCCGCCCATATCGACATCGCGCCACAGTCCAGCCAGGACGAAGCCCGGCGTGGCTGCGTCCGGCAGCCATTGGTTATGGGCATAGGGACCGGATACGGCCGTTTCCGGAGCCAGAATCAGGCCATTCGCGGAGACCGTTAGCTGGCTCAGCAGTTCGCCATACAAATTGGTGGTGTAGCCATTGACGCCCAGATTGAAGGTCACGGTAACGTCGTCGCAAACTTCCTCATTGGCAATGAAATCATCGCACAGGTTGACCGCGCCGAACGCGGCCAGGTCCAGGTAGGGCAGCGCCGGACTATGTTCTTCGATGATGTAGTCCAAATTACCGGGCGCCAGTTCGCCCTGCCAGTGCAGGGTGCGGGTGCTGGCATCGTAGGCCAGGCCATTGGCGGAATCTGGGACGTAGGCCAGACCGGGCGGCAACGGGTCTACCAGTTGAACGGTGCGGGTGATGCTTTCGTAGTTGTTCAGGGTGATTTCATAGCGCGCCGAGCCGCCGGGCTGCATGAAGGCAGGGCCGGTTTTGCGAATAACGGCATACGGGTTGTTAGGGTCGCTCCCCCCACCCCGAGTTAATGGTGAAGTTTGAATGGTGAATGGTGAATGGTTAACGGGGTCATTGGTTGGCAGCGCTGCTGGTTGATAGCCAAGATCGTGAATGTCAATGACGGGGATGGTTTCGGTATACCGTTGGCCGGGGCCGACGATGATCAAGCCATCTGGATTGGGCTGCTCCTGGGCCTGCGCGGCCAGGGCGACAGCCAACAGCGGCAGGAAAACCAGGATGAGATTGCGCATGAGCGGTTGCTTTTTCATGGATAAATTCCCCTATCTGAGCACGACGTAGGTGGCATACACGTCTTTGCTCACGGTGTCCGTTTGCAGAGAATCCCAGACCAGGATGGCACGGTCGGCATTGAATGGATCTGAGGCGGCCAGCAATCGAGTGCTTGGCCGCACGACGTTGCGCGGCAGCAGCGGGATGCCAGGGGTGTCGGTGCAGTTGGTTGTGCCCAGCTCGCATTGGGTCTGATACGGCCGTCCAAAGCGCAGAAAGGTCGTGTCCGGCGGCGGATCGCCGGTTTCATAGATGTAGAAGAAGCTGACCGAGGGCGACTCGGTGGCCAGCGAGATAATGGGTGTCACGTCTGACCGGATTGCGCCGGTGGTGCCGCCGCTCAAATCACGGTTAGCGGTAACCACTTCGGGACCGCTCCAGGGATAGCCACCACTGTCCGACCAGGCGGCGTATACGGTATACACATCACGGCCGTCTGTCGGCGCATAGCCGCTGTCCTGGTACCAGGCGGTCCAACCTTCCGGCACGGTGATGGAATTTTGAGTGATGAAGGGCGCTTCAAAATCCAGGTTCACGCCGCTACCATTCTGAACGGTGACGGTGTCCCAAACGGCCGTGCCGGACATATACCGGCCGTTAAGCGTGCCCCGCAGGAATACCGTCGCCGTACTGCCCTGGGCCGGCGCACTAACGCTAAATTGGGTGAAGTTAGTCGGCGCTGACGCTGCGGACCAGACCACTTCAGGGCTGTCCGGGTTGTCGCCGCCGGTGGGGTCAATGCCGATGCGCAAGGCCATCTCGGTGCTGTCGGCCGCCTCAATCAATCCCCAGGCTTCAACTGTGATGGCGCCGCTCGCATCCGGCACGTCGATTGTTTGCCGCAGACCGGCGTCAAAAGGCGTCTCCTGGCTGCGCCAGCGAGCGGCATTCAGTCCAGAGTGGATATGATGCGGGTTGGCAATCTGATTGGGAAACAGCGGGTTGGCGGCTTCAAAGACCGGTTGGACATAGGGCGGCAATGGCGGTTCCGGAAACGGCCGTTTCGTCACCCAGGAAGCATAGGCCCAGGCTTCTTCTTCGCTGACGGCCAGAAAATCCAGGCCCACAGAGCCGATTAGCTCTTCGCCGAGGGGGATGGGAAAGGCGGTCACCTGCTCCCAGGCGTTGAACCAGGAGAGATAACGAAAGACGCGAATCTCGCCGTTATATGGCGCGGCCATGATGATGCCGAACCAGTAGGTACCGGTGGGCATGCCCCACAAGA